>JBFGOQ010000054.1:0-15049 GCA_041565075.1 Gammaproteobacteria bacterium | reverse complement strand
CGCACAGGACATCCGGAAATTCTGGTCAGCCCGCGGCCGATCCGTCTGCTGATGGCGCTGCGGGCGCTGGCACCGAGGGCGGCGCTGAGTTTTGCGCGCCGCACGGGTCTGATCGATTACTTGAAGACTTTATCGAAGGGCCCTGCAACCCGGGAGGTCACCTGATTGCTCAACGCCGCTCACAAAAGTGCGGAGCGGTACTCAACCACCATCAGCACTACCCCGACCAGGCCGGTGACGGCGGCCAGCTCCATATTGCCAAATAGCAGCTGGAACATGCCCGCGATCACCATGGTCGTACCCATAATATATATGCTCGGACCGGGCACGATGTCTTCGGAACGACCTCTGATCGCCGCGATTATCAGGCTGATGCCGGTGACCAGCAGCGCCAGAAAAAACAACAGCCAGACCGAATGATAGATGGCCATCGGCGTTAGAAAATCCCGTGTGCCATCCGCCGAAACGGAAAAATCCTGTGCGAGCAGACGCAGATTTGCGAAGCCCCCCATGCCACCGCCGACGCAGGCGCCGACGCCGGCCAGTCCGATCATTGCTCTGCCCAGTTCGCCGGCCTGCCGATGCGTATGGGGTTGGTGCTGGTCTGACATCTTGCTTCTCCTGTGCAAAACCTTTGCTTTCGGCCGATCCGCGCAGCGCGCTGGTATTCTGTGATGGATACTAACCGATACCTACTGCCCGGCTGCAAGCCCGTAACTATAGTTCGCAGTCTTATCCCGGCGGCGTATGAAGGAGCGAACAGGAGATGAAAACAGCCCTGCTGGTCATGCTCGTGCTGGCAACCCTGGCAGGAATCTACCTGCTGTCACGCGACATCCTGGCCCGGGTGGTAATCAGGGCCGCCCGGCGCCTGGCCGGCCTGAAGTCCAGGCAGGTCCTGATAGCGGACCAGTCCATGCACTACCTGGAAGGCGGCGCAGGCGAGACGCTGGTGCTGGTGCATGGCTTTGGTGCCGATGCTGACAACTGGCTGCTTATAGCCGGCTCGCTCAGAGCGCGTTACCGGGTGGTGGCGCCGGACCTGCCCGGATTTGGCAACAGTCCCGCCCCGGTCGACGGGGCTTTCGACGTGGAAAGCCAGGCTGCGAAGCTCAGTGCTTTCATCGACAGCCTGGGGGTCAGCCGGGTGCACCTGGCAGGCAATTCGATGGGGGGACAGATTGCAACGGTCCTGGCGGTACGCCGCCCTGATCGGGTTGCAAGCCTCGCTCTGCTCGATCCTCTGGGCGTTGAACAGGAGCCCGGTGTCGAACCCTCAATTACCATGCAGCGGCTCAACGCGGGTGGCAACGTGCTGCTGCCCGCAGACAGAACCGCGTTCGCCCAGATGCTGGGTCTCATGTTTTACCGGCGTCCCTGGGCACCGGCGGTGCTGAATCGGCATTACGAAAAACGCTGGCTGGGCCAGCGCGACCTGCTCGGCAAGGTCTTCAAGGAAATCACGGAACGTTACGTGGCCCTCGCACCGCTGCTGCCGGCCGTGCGGGCACCCACGCTGGTGCTCTGGGGCGCCGAGGACCACATCCTGCCGGCCGCAGGTGCCGAGGTGCTGGCACAGGGACTGGCACACTGCGAGGTGGTTATCCTCGATCAGTGCGGGCATTTGCCGATGCTGGAGAAACCGCGCGAAACTGCGCAGCATTACCTGCGCTTTCTCGACGACATTGCCGCCAGGTAGCTTAGCCGCTGGCGCTCTCGGTCAGCACCTTGTTGAGGCGCTTCACGTAGCTCGCTGGATCCTCCAGTTTGCGCCCGTCCGCGAGGCAGGCCTGGTCGAACACAATCATTGCAAGGTCTGCGAAGCGCTGCTTGTCCTGCTCGCTCGCCAGGCGCCGGATAAGGGCATGCTCCGGGTTGATCTCGAGGCTGGAGCGGGATTGCGGAACGGCCTGGCCGGCCGCCTTCAGAATCTCGCGCATCTGCGGGCCCAGGTCGTCCTCGGCACTTACCAGGCAAGCCGGCGACTCGGTCAGCCGACTGGTCAGCCGAACCTCGCTGGCCCTGTCTTTCAGCGCCTTGCGCAGCCGCTTTAACAGGTCTTTGTGAGCCTTTTCATCGGTAGCGGGCTCTGCGGCTTTTTCGGTATCGGTGCCGGGCAAGTCCAGTTTACCGCGGGTAATGTCCTGGAAGGCCTTGCCATCAAACTCGTGTAAGTGCGCCATCAACCACTCGTCAATGCGATCGGTCATGATCAGCACTTCGATGCCGCGCTCCCTGAACACCTCAAGGTGTGGACTGTTCTTCGCAGCCGCAAAACTTTCCGCACTGATGTAGTAGATTTTTTCCTGCCCCTCTTTCATTCGCGCAACATAGTCGGCCAGCGTTTGGTCCTGGGTCGGCTCATTGCTGTGGGTAGAGGCAAAGCGCAGCAAGTGTGCAATCTTGTCGCTGTTACCGCTGTCTTCAGCCGGCCCTTCCTTCAGGACTTGCCCGAATTCCTGCCAGAACGTGGCGAACTTCTCCGGTTCGTCTTTCGCCAGTTTCTTCAGCATATCCAGCACCCGCCGGGTCAGCGCACCGCGTATTGCTTCAACACCGCGATCCTGCTGCAGCAATTCGCGTGACACGTTCAGCGGCAGGTCGTTGCTGTCGATCACGCCGCGCACGAAGCGCAGGTACAGTGGCAGGAATTGCTCCGCATCATCCATGATAAAAACACGCTGAACATAGAGTTTGAGTCCACGCGGAGATTCGCGATTCCACATATCAAACGGTGCCCTGGAGGGTATGTACATCAGGCTGGTGTATTCGCGCTTGCCCTCGACCCTGTTATGACTCCAGGTAAGCGGGTCCTCGAAGTCATGTGCCACATGCTTGTAAAACGCCTTGTATTCGCCATCCGGAATCTCGGTGCGCGGCCGGGTCCAAAGCGCCGTGGCCTCGTTGACACTCTCCCATTCGCCTTTACCCTCATCGCCCTCCTTGCGCATGCGCACGGGAATTGAAATATGGTCCGAGTACTTGCGTACCAATGCCCGCAGCCGGAACGGATCAGCAAAGTCCTTGTCGTCGTCGCGCAGGTGCAGCACCACCCGGGTGCCACGATCGGGTTTGTTGACGTTGGCAATCGTGAAGTCGCCTTCACCCTCGGAAGACCAGTGCACACCCTGGTCACCGCCGAGACCCGCGCGCCGGCTGAATACTTCGACTTTCGACGCCACGATAAACGAGGAATAAAAGCCAACGCCGAATTGCCCGATGAGTTGCGCATCCTTTTGCTGGTCCCCGGTCAGGTTTTTCAGAAATTCACCGGTCCCTGAGCGCGCAATAGTGCCCAGGTGTTCGATGACTTCGTCGCGCGACATGCCTATGCCGTTGTCAGTCACGCTGACCGTACCGGCATCCTTGTCATAATCGATATCGATTCTGAGTTCAGGGTCGTTGCGCAGCAAAGACTCGTCGGACAATGTCTCGAAGCGCAACTTGTCGGCCGCATCGGAAGCATTGGAAATCAGTTCGCGGAGAAAAATCTCCTTGTTGCTGTACAGCGAGTGGATCATGAGGTGCAGCAACTGCTTCACCTCGGCCTGGAATCCCAGGGTTTGTTTATCGGTATCGGTAGTCATTTTGCCGTTGTCCGGATATGCGGTTGGAATGCCCTTATGCGGACAATATTGGGCCTGCGCCGGGGGTTTCAAGGCTTGATGGGCGCGGTTTTCGCGGCAGACTCGCCGGCATCTATGCTGCATAATCGCCGCCCTCGAGTGAGGGGCGAAAATGCATCGAACATCAGGTCAATGGAAACTGGGGCTGGGGCTGGCCCTTGCCACCGCATTTCTATGGGGCCTCCTGCCCATCGCGCTCAAGCTTCTGCTGGCGGAAATGGATGTCTGGTCCATCACCTGGTATCGCTTTCTTGCCGCCGCGCTGATTCTCGGCCTGTTCCTGGCGCGACGGCGGACCTTGCCGAAGCCGACGGGTCTGAACAGGCACGGCTGGCTGCTGATGTTCATCGCGGTTCTCGGTCTGACAGGCAACTATCTGCTCTACCTGCTGGGGCTCGATTTCATTACTCCGGGTGCCGCGCAAATCGTCATCCAGCTGGCCCCCATGTTGCTGTTGTTGGGCGGTCTGATCGTTTTCGGTGAGCGTTTCGTGGCCCTGCAATGGTCCGGCTTTGCTGTGCTAGTAGCCGGTTTGCTGTTGTTTTTCAATCACCGGCTCGGAGAGATCTTCGGCAGTCTGGGCGAATACACGATCGGTATTTTGTTGATCGTCGCCGCCTCTTTTACCTGGGCGGCCTACGCACTTGCCCAGAAGCAACTGCTGAAGGACCTCGCTTCGGAGCAGATCATGCTCATCATCTACCTAACGGGCGCCCTGCTGTTCCTGCCCGCCGCGCGCCCGCACAGCCTTTTGGAACTCGGTGGCCCGGGACTGCTTCTGCTCGCCTTTGCCAGCTTAAACACCCTGTTTGCCTACGGTGCATTTGCCGAAGCACTGGATCACTGGGAGGCCTCGAGAGTCAGTGCGGTACTCACGATTACCCCACTTCTGACCTTGCTGTTCATGCACTTGCTTGGTCTGATCACCACAGCGGTCACGCCCGAACCGCTCAACTGGCTGAGCATATGCGGCGCGCTGCTGGTCGTGGTGGGCTCGATGCTTACGGCTTTGGGAGGCGGGCGCGGCCGCGGAGCGAACTGACGCGACTCAGGCTGCCGGTGCAGCCTTCGCTTCGTTCCTGGCAGGGCCGCGGGTCCAGAGATGTTTGCCGTACTTGCAAAAACCGAGCACGTTGCTCAGCCGCGAATCCTCGTCTGACTCCGATGTCATGACACTGCCCTGGAGCAGGGGCTTGAGTTGCGGCGCCAGCACCGCACCGCCGCCGCCGGCGACCACTATGGCCTCCAGGTCCCAGTCATCCGCCCACAATTTGTTGGATTCGTTGGCGATAGCCTGGGCAAGCTTGGCAAATGCGCCTTCGCGAATCTTTGTCAGGTCAAACTTCTTGCCGCGAATCTTGATGAAACCCTGTTCAACCGGCTCAATCAGCCGGTAAAGCTCGATATTGATGCCGCTTTCTTCCTTCAGCTTGTCGGCAATGATGGCGAAGGCCGTAGAAATGCCGCTCTCCATGCTGTGACTGCCACGCTCCGAGTAACGCGTGCGGTCGAGAATCGTGAAATCAGTTGTCTTGAAACCGACGTCGATAATGCCAACTTTTTCGGCTGCAAAACGTTTGTTTACGACTTCGCCCGCGTTCCCCAACATCAGGTTGAGCATGGCGCCCATGGGTTGCGGCACCACTTTGACCTGGGCAATCCGAACTACGGTTTCCTCACGCTTGCCTGCCGGGCTGATCAGGGCCACCCGATGCTGGCCGGAGAGGATGCCGGCAAGTTCTTTGATGTGCGTCTTGAAATGCACGATGGGCAGTCCGACCACCAGTTTTACCGGGTCCTGCTGCTCGACCATGGGCGCCAGCGCAGCCAGCGCGAGAATTTTCGAATAGCCGGCCACGAATTCCTTCTGATCGAGGGTGAAAAAGCGCTTGCTGCTCTGCCGCTCAGCCAGCTCGCCGACAAACCAGGGCTTGCCGTCCACCTCGATATGCAGGTGCTCCTCCCGCTTCGGCGGATTCAATGAGCTGTCATTGAACCTGATCTCCTGTGCCTCGCCGTAAACGGACTTGAAAATCGTTGAATCCTTGCCATTTGTTGCCTTGGTGAAACCAAAGCCAATATCCAGACCGACTACTTCCACTGGGGCTTTCCTCGATAATTGGGGATGCAGCCCGTTTCTAGCATGAGGCCAGTGCGCGGTCAAAGCCGCAGGTCGCCATTTTCGCTGTTGTCTCCGCTATACTTGTTGCATCGAGCAGGGGCGCGCGCGAGAAAAGCAAGAATATGGCCCGAGGCTACCAGGCAGATCTATGTCTACTGTTGCAGAACTCATTGGCCACAAAGGCGCGGAAGTGCTCCGGGCTCCGGAATCCGCCACCGTTTTCGACTGTATCGCCGAAATGGTCAAGCACCATGCCGGCTCGATAGTGGTCGTTAACCCGGATGATGAAATGGTGGGTATTTTTACCGAACGGGACTACTTGAGGCGCATCGCCCTGGAGGGACGCTCCTCAAGGGACACCCAGGTCACGGAGGTAATGACCCGTGACGTGGTCTGGGTTGACCCGCACTACACCGTGGATGAGTGTATGGCCGTCATGACCAAACAGAAAATCCGGCATCTGCCGGTGCTGGAGAACGGGCACTTGATGGGCGTAGTGTCAATCGGTGACTGCGTCCGCTATCACTCTGAAGAAGCCGAAGCCCGTGTGCAGTTTCTGAGTGATTACATTGCCGGACAATACTAACCAACCGCCTCCTGCTTAGCTGAAGTGTTCGCGCACGACGTCTGCCACCGCTCCCGCGGTGGCCCCCATGTGCAGGTGATGTCCGCCTGCAAGCTGTTCGAACCTCAGGTGTTTAACTGCTGCCAGGCGGGCGCTCATGCGTTGCTCATCGAAGGGTAGTCCTTGTTTCGCGCGAATTAGCAGCACCGGTGCCTCGATGGCCTCGATGAAAGCGATAACTTGCGATTCGGTCAGGCGTTGCGGCGAGGGCAGGGTGAGACGCGCATCATTGCGCCAGTACCAGCGGCCATCTTCTTGCCGCAAGCCGCGTTCGCAGAGCACTCTCGCCGCTGCCTCGGAAACCCCTCCTCCTCCCGCGGCGCGGGCGCGAACGGCCTCGTCGAAATCGGCATAACTCGGGGGCTGCTTGCGCTCCAGCGCAGCCGCTCTTTGCCAGGCATCGCGCAGAGCCGCAGGCAACTTGTGCGACGCCGTGGTCAGCGATCCCAGACCCTCGATCAGGGCGACTTTGCCCACCCGCTCGGGAAAGGCACCCGCCACCAGGGTCGCTATGCCGGCGCCGAGCGAATGGCCAAGCAAGTCGAAGCTGTCCCAGCCGAGGCCCTGGGCCATGGCAATCACATCCAGCACGTACTCGGTAAAGTGGTAGAAGCCCCATCCGCGATGCGGGCTCAGTCCATGGCCGGGCAAATCCACAGCCACCAGGTTGAGTTCTCCCAGCCGCGGACCCAGGAAGGAAAAGCTTGCGGCATTGTCCAGCCAGCCGTGCAAGGCCAGCACCCGGCGTCCGTCCTTCGGCCCCCAGCTCAGCGCCGCAAACTCGCGGTCGCCGTGGCGAATCTGCAGTTGCCGCGCTCTGGTGACCTGCTCTGGCTCAGGAATCGTGCCGGCCATCCCAGGGGCTGTTCTTGCGCCGATCCTTACCCTTGCGCCGAGGTTCCTTTTCCAGCTCGAATCGCAGCATATCTCGTCGGTCCTTTTTTTTGCGCCGCTCTCCCTTGCGCCGGTCCACGCCGGTAAATTTTCCTGCTTTGTCATCCGCCATGTCGGACTCCCGGGCAAGCTGTGCCCAATCTGAGCGATCCGCCACTCGCCCACCCCCACATGAGCGACAGGAATCGCGATCCATCAGGTTTTATGCTTGCGCCTGCTTGTCGCCGGTGGCGAATGCCCCGCCATTGCCGCGGTAGCAATCGCACTGGCCACCCACTCCTCCCGTGACAGCCTGCCTGCCCGGGTCTTTTTCGGCGCACCCTCCGTGACTGTATTGTGATTCTTATTATTGTTCATTGTGCCTTCTCAAAACTTAATTGTCGGCCGCAGGCAGAATGGCAAACCGCCGAACGCGTCACAAGTCTTGCACTACGATATTAAGTAAACCAGGAGCAGCCTGCGTACTCAGGTACCGACATAGGACTTGATGAACTTGTATTCCGCGCTGAGCGTCTTTTTCAGATCCTTGGCGATGAAGTCTTCGAGCTTGCCGCCAACAAAAGGGATGCTGCACTCAATTTCGAACGCCAGCTTGTTGACGCATCCGTCAGTGGATGGCTGCAGGCTCATGGTACCTTCGATGCTGATAGGCACGCCCTCGGACTCGACTTCTATCTCATTGAAGTAGCCGTCATCATCCGGCTCCCAGGACTCCGATTGCACAATGGTGTTCCATTCGCCGAGGAATTTTTTCAGCATCCCCGGGACCTCCGACGGCACATCGCGTTGAGTACGAATAAAAAAACTATCACCCTTTTTTTTCTTTTCCAGCACCTGTATGTCCCTGGCGCCCACCGCAGAGAATTTCTTCTGGTAAAAATCCGGCTTGCAAAATGCCGCGTAAACAGTCGCGATATCGGCAGCGTACTTGTGATTGGCGGTAACCCGCATGGCGATCCCCCCCTTTGTTGCACCTTTTTATTGTAACAAGCCGCGAGCATTCAGCTGGTGTTCAGTTGTGTTGCGGTTCAATGAAGCTGCCAGAAATTTTTGTTTATGCGACGAGGAACCCTGCCCATGACCAAGCGACTCCAGGCCGCCAGCGCCGTCCTGCTGGCCGCAGCCGGATTGGCCTTCGCACCCCAGGCCCCGGCCCAGGACATTGGCGAACAAGATAATTCTGCCCGCTTCAGCCGCAGCGTGGAGGGCCGCAGCACCGCAGACACCGACCTGCGTGCAGCGCTGGCAAGCGCCCCAAGCAAGGAGTTTGCCGCCTTGCTTACCGAGGGTCCACGAACCTCACCGGCTGCGGCACAGAGCAGCAAGGTCATTGGTTCGAGCGCCAGCACTCGCCTCCGGGTGCAGGCCCATGACACCGTCGATTTCTGGATTTACGACGCCAGCAGCGAAGTTTTTTATGACTTCGACCACGACGGGTATTTTCACGGCTTCGCGATTACCTTTGATGCAGACGTCAGCGAAGGGGTCGCAGATGTGTACGCCGAACTTTACCTGAGTCGCAACGGTGGCCCCTGGAATCGCTATTACACCACCCGGGTTTTCAGTATCTTCGGCAGTACCAGCGAGGATGCGTACGAAGTCGTCACCGACCTGGATGTCGGCTATCCGCCGGGTGACTACGACGTGCTGATCGAACTCTATGATGCCGACAGCGGCGATTTCCTTGCTGATCTGGATCCATTCGATGACCCCGACCTGGCCTTCCTCCCGCTGGAGGACGCCGAGTATGACGCCCCGCCAATTCATGGCGGCGGTTACTACGGCGGCGGCAGCAGTGGCCCGATTATGATTCTGCTGCTGGTCCTGTTACTCGCCTGGCGTCAGCAGCGCAGGGATCGTCGCGCGTTGCAGGTCACAGCCCCAGCACCTCACGACCCTGCCTGAACACGATGTCGACAGGGATGCCGGCCGCGTCCAGGCGATCGAGATCAGCGTGCAGCTGCTGCCCGACGACCCCGGAAGTCGCAAGCAATTTGCCCGCACCCGCATAGTCGCCATCGCCCTGCAGCGTCAGAATCAGGTTTGACAGGGCATCCATGGCCGTGGCCAGGCGCTGCGGATTGACGCGGTAACGCCCGTTTTCAGGGTCGCGTTCGAATGCGCCCATCTCGCGAAAAAAATTGAATCTCACCATGTTGGCGCGCCCATGGGCGCTGGTGGCACCAAACCTGATGGAACGAAAAATTCCGGCCATGAACGTAACGTAGTTGTCCATCAGCTCGCCTTCGTCTATTTCGTTCTTGTTACGCAGGCTCGTGATCATGTACAGGCCCAGGACGTCAGCCTTACCCTCTTCCATGGCCGAGTACACCTCCTTGAGTGCCTGGCGCACCGTGCCCTTGCCGTTAATGGTGTTCTTTACGCCCAGCCCGTGTGCCACCTCGTGGAACATGGTATTGGCAAAAAACGCCTCGAAGGTCACATGCTTCAGCTGATCTTCGGCGATCAGTTCAGCCGCGATTGGCACCAGGATTTTGTCGAACTTCGCGCGCATCGTATTCTTCAATTGCAGGCGGCGTGTACCTTTTTGCAATTGCACTTGCTCATCGTTAGGCAGATTGATTGCTATGGTCTTGGAGCCCGCGTTGCAGTCGCCCGCGTAATACACCGCGTCGTATGCATTCAGGTCAGAGTCGGTACCGGGCGTTTCGGTCTTGTAGGCCTCTGGAACGGGCAGGCCGCGCTGTAATTCGGGCAGGAAATTCGCGTATCGCGAAAGGCGTTCACTCCATGCCATGTCCTTGATCAGAATAAAGGCTTCAAACGCCGCGCGGTAGTTGAACAGCTGGTCTTCGTAATTCTCAATCGGCCCGATGACTACGTCGACCGGATTGTTTTTCATGTCCATCCACGCGAGGTCGCTGGGCTGGTAATCATCAGTTTCGAATGCGCTGGCGCGCAAACGCAGGTAGTTGGCAAACTCGGGGTCTTCGGCGAGGCCGGCAGCCTCTCGCAACAGCGTTGCAGCCCTGGAAAGTTCTTCGGCATAGGCCACGCTGTATGGCACCAGGCTCAGGCCGCCGTCCTCATCGCGGCGCACCAGAGAATACAGGCCGCGCTTTTGCGGTTCGTCCCAGGCCTCGAACTCCTCTTTGCTCATGTCCGACGGATAAAATCTCGCCCCTGGCGGCTTGGGTCCCACGCCGGGAACAAATGGCTTGTTGCCGTCCAGTCGGTCCCAGGGACCATAGTTGAATCGCGCAAACTCACGCATTGCCGGGCTCTCCAGCTCCGCCAGGAGTGCGTCCGGGTCACCATAAGCCTGGCGCCAGAACAAGCCATCCATGATTTTTGCGGCCTCGATGAGGATGCCGATCATGTTGCGCTGGGCGTCACTGAGGTGGCTGAGGTCAGCCGCAAGGGTCACGGGCGCGTAGATGCCCACTCGCGCAAGTTCCGCCGATTGCCGGGCTGCGGCCGTATCTGCACTGGCCGGTACCGGCGATTCAGGTCGCGAGCAGCTTGCCAGCAATACCGACGAAGCAATCAAGAAAAAACCTGTACGAAACATCAGCATCTCCTGCTTTTACGGCCAGCCTGTGGCGGGGCGCAGATGCTACCACGGGCCGCCCGTTGGCCGGTGCTTTACAATGGTAGGCTCTCAGTAAAACCGGGGACGCTTGGTATGTCGGGATGGCAATCGTTTAAGGACAAGCTGGCTGTGATGTGGCGCAGCCGCGGCAGCAGTGCTGATGCTGCGGGTGAAGAACGCCGATTCAGGCCCTCTTTGATCGTGCTGGGCGTGGCGCTGGTCATACTCCTCGCCCTGAGCTGGTACTGGTCGCGGGAGCCCGCGATTTTCTGGGTGGATTTTGAGCAAGACGGCACGGCGGCCGTCACCGGATATGCCACCACTCACGCGCTTCTTGGTGTGGCGAATACGCTGTTGGAGAAACCGGGCGGGTATCTGAGCAACGACGTTTTTTTGCCCGGTGTCTATCTCGACAATATTCCTAACTGGGAATTCGGAGCGCTGGTCCAGGTACGTGACCTCGCACGGGTGCTGCGCAATGACTACAGCCGCTCTCAGTCGCAATCGACGGAAGACCCGGACCTGGCCAAAGCCGAGCCGCTGTTCAATTTTGACAGCGAGTCGTGGATCTTGCCGGCAACGGAAAGGGAATACCGCAAGGCCATCAGGCGAATTGAAGACTATCAGGCACGGCTCATCCAGACACAGGATCCGGACACCCAGTTTTACGCGCGCGCCGATAACCTGCGGGAATGGCTGGCGGTAGTGGAAAAACGTCTCGGCAGTCTTTCGCAGCGACTCAGCGCCAGTGTCGGGCAAGCGCGCCTTAACACGGACCTTGCCGGCGATCCCGCTGCCGATGCCGCGACACCGCAGCCCTCCGTGATTATGGTCAAGACACCGTGGACGCAAATCGATGACGTATTTTTTGAGGCCCGCGGCACCGCCTGGGCCCTGGTGCACTTTTTGCGGGCGGCGGAATATGACTTTCGCGAAGTGCTGGCCAAGAAAAACGCGGCGGTAAGCCTGCGGCAGATAATCCGCGAATTGGAAGCGAGCCTGGAGCCATTACGCAGTCCACTGGTACTTAACGGCACCGGCTACGCTTTTTTTGCCAATCATTCTCTGGTAATGGCCTCGTACCTGTCACGGGCCAATTCCGCGGTTATTAATCTCCGCGAACTGCTCGACCAGGGTTAGGCATGAACCGAGGCTTGTCCTGCAGGTCGCGCGCAGTGACGATCTCCGCCTCGTTGTGTTCACTCCAGTACACGATCAGGACCCTGCCGGCTTCAAGTTGATGCCTGACGTGCCGGACTTTTTCGTCGAGCGTGTAATCGCGTTGCCCGTATTCCGTGCCTTCACGCAATACATATTGTTCAATCAGGCCAGCAAGCGCCTCCGTACTCAGGGCAGCAGGAGGAATCACCACCCATTCGTCACTCATGCCGGCTCCGGCGGCGCCTCGAGAACGATGTCACCCTGGCTGGCCACCACTGCGGCAAAATATTCGCTGAGCTTCGTGCAGATGGGACCGGGCTTGCCGTTGCCTATCGGGCGATCATCGATGCGTGTCACCGGCGCCAGTTCCCCCATGGTACCCGTGCAAAAGACCTCGTCGGCCCGATAAAACTCGGTAAGAGAAAGATCCGCCTGCAAATGCTCGATGCCCTTAGCCGCACAGATTTCCAGAACCGTTCTGCGGGTCACGCCTTCCGGACAGGCCTTGCAAAACGGTGTCTGTACAACACCTCCGTGGACCAGGAACAGGTGGGTAGCGTTGGTCTCGGCAACAAAGCCGTGGGTGTCCAGCATCAGGGCGTCGTCGGCACCTGCGGCATTGGCTTCAATTTTTGCCAGGATCGACGGCAGCAGATTGTTGTGATGAATTTTCGGATCCAGGCAATCCGGGGGCGGACGCCGCACGGAACTGGTGACCAGCGACAGACCGCTCGTGCGGTACACGGGCGCCTTGTGTTCGGCGAGCACAATTAACGTGGGACCTGATTGATTGAGCCGCGGATCCATACCAGAAGTGATCTTGACGCCTCGCGTAAGGGTCAGGCGAATGTGTACATCGTCCCACATGAAATTCGCATTGAGGGTGCGCTGCAGCTCTTTGCGCAGCGTTTCCGCAGACGGAATATCCGCAAACGCCAGCGCCAGCGCCGAGCTGCGCAAGCGCGCGAGGTGTTCCTGCAGGCGAAATATCCGCCCGGCGTAAAGGCGCAGCCCCTCCCATACCGCATCGCCCCCCTGGACGCTGCTGTCGAAAGGGCTGATTGCTGCCTGGTTGCGATGCACCAGCCTGCCGTTGATGTTGACCAGCAGATCACGGTTCTTTGGATTAAAACTCTGCAACATGTGAAGCTCTCGTCATGGCTTGATACGACAAGCATATAACTTTTCGTAAATCGGCAGACATGCATTTAACAATGGCTGCAGACGGTCAGGCACTTGGGTTGGCGCAGCAGAGGGTGGCATAAATCCCGTGGATTTCCACACATTTGCATACCAGTATGGCGCCCATACGCCGTCGCTGTCGCGGGGTCCTGAGGGCCACCGGAGCATGGCTGGCAGGAATGCAAGCCCGAGTTGCGCGCACAATTTACCCAGCATGACGGCCGGCGCATCAAGCACGTCCATGGCACTCAGCACCGGCGGCGGGCGTGCGAGACGCTTGCTGGTGCGCTCAAAAATCCTGAGCTGCTGCGGCAGGCCCGTATCGGCCAGGCGCGGGTTCGGGATAACGCGATCCAGCGACACGACCATGCTCGCCGGATCGCGGATCAGAAAAACGTGGGTGAGTTCATCGAGCCAGGCTCCCATCATGTCTTCGAAAATATGATGGGCCATGTGTTTTTGATAGTAAATCTGCGCGCCTTCCACTGCCGTGCGAGTCAGCGCCGTCGACACTTTCCGCCAGTCCTTGTCCTGGCTGGCGAGAACCTGCTCGCGGCCCGGATGCTCGAGGTTGGTGCGTGCGAGATAGCTGGCATAGAAAGGTTCGTCTACAACGACGGTGTCAGGCCGGTTCTCCCAGGCCCGCATCATGGCAGTGGAGATGTTTCGCGGACCCGACCAGGCCGCAATGCGCAGGACTTTGTCTGGCCCGCTCACGCGGCGTCTCAGTCCTTGATTTGGATCAATTCGATATCAAAAACCAGCATGCCCTGCGGGGCGCCGGGGCGCCTGCTGTTTTTATAGGCCAGCTCAGGCGGAATCCAGAATCTGCGCTGTTCGCCAGCCACCATCAATTGCACGCCTTCAGTCCACCCGCCAATAACCCGGTTGAGCCCAAATGTGGCTGTCTGACCGCGCACTCGCGAGCTGTCGAACATCTCGCCATCAGTCGTCCACCCCGTGTAATGCACTTCAACCGTGCTGGCCGGCCCCGGGCGCTCGGTTCCGGTTCCGGGCACCAGCACTTTCCAGGCCAAACCGCTTGCAGAACGTTCGGCATCCGCGGGGACGGCAGCGACATCTGCCGGGGCAGGGACAGACTCCGGCCGGGGCGGCAGCTCTGGCGGCGCAACCGCCTGCTGTGATTTTTCAGTCGTATCCGGAGTCTTGCTCTGATCGCAGGCGCCCAGCAGCCAGGCGGCACAGATTACCAATAACAGACTCGACCAGGATTGCCGTAATACGTGCTGCATTGTTCAGTCCTTATAAATAGCAATGCTCAAACGTCCGTCCGACATGCGCATGCCGCGATACATGCCCTCGGTGTTGAACGGCATGGCGACGTGCCCGGTCGCATCGATAGCAATGACACCGCCGCTACCACCTGCGTGCACAAGATCCTGCATCACGACACCCTCCGCCGCCTTTTGCAGGCTGTCACCGGCGTGCCGCCGGCGCGCGCAGATCTCGTGCGCCACCGTGTAGCGAATAAAGTACTCACCATGGCCAGTGGCCGAGACTGCACAGGACCGGTTATCCGCATAGGTGCCCGCACCAATGATCGGTGAATCACCGATGCGTCCAAAGCGCTTGTTCGTTGTGCCACCGGTCGATGTTCCGGCTGCCAGATTGCCGTCACGATCCAGCGCCACTGCACCGACCGTGCCGAGCTTGTTTTCGAACTGCAATGGGTCGTTCATGGAAGAGGCATCGGTTTCTTCCCTGGCTTTCGAGTCTTGCAGCTGTCGCAGACGAAACTGGGTATCGAAAAAATGATTGTCTACCAGCTCCAGTCCTGCCTGGCCGGCAAACTCTTCGGCCCCTTCGCCGGACAACATGACGTGCACGGACTCATCCATGACTTTGCGCGCCAAGAGTATCGGGTT
>JBFGOQ010000053.1:0-15266 GCA_041565075.1 Gammaproteobacteria bacterium | reverse complement strand
TCTCCCGCTCAGTTTCGCCTGACGGTTTCATGGGTGATTCCCTCTCCGCCATCCTCTTGGTCGGGAAGGCAGCGGATCGCTTCATGAATCAGGCCCGTTCCGACTGCCGGTTATGGGTTAGATTGGCGTCTTGCCACTCATCACGCGATCGCCCGCTCAGTTTCGCCTGACGGTTTCTTGCGTGATTCGCTGTTCAGCGCTAAGCCGCATATCGCAGCGATCAATGCCGACGGTTCCTCCCATAACGAACTTCCAGGCAAATGGATCCGAGGGATCTCGACTCCCGCTCATTAAGATGTCCAACCACACAACCTTCGGTCATATGTAGCTTAAGTATTTCCTGCAAAAGAAGCCCGTGGTCGAAATTGATCAGGTTCGTGGTCATTTTCTCCTATACTGTGAAGATACTGATTCGGGGGTCGTGGCATGATCCACACCAATTAAATGTCCAGCCCGACCTGGCCACTGCAGAGCAACTAACAATAAAGATGCACCTCTGAAGAGGTAGAGTTAAGCCAATGCCACACGCACTTCATATTCCAGAATTGGTCATCGCAACGGTACTGATGCTCGTCATTGCAGCGAGCGCAAGCGTTATGAGTCGCAAGTTGCGGCTTGAATACACGGTGTTACTTGTTGCGGTAGGTATAGGACTTGCATGGGCGGGCAGAAAATGGCCGGACGCCCTTGGGCTGTTCAGTCAACTGGAGGTCAGTCCGGATCTCATAATGTTCGTGTTATTGCCGGCACTGATTTTCGAGTCGGCCTTACACCTCAACGGCCGGGAGCTAAGGCAGAACCTGGTGCCGGTGGTGGCGCTGGCTGTGCCCGGATTGCTGATGTCCACGGTGGTCACTGGCGTAGTTGTATGGCTGGCTACTGGCATCGACCTGGCCTATGCCCTGTTGCTCGGGTCCATACTTAGCGCCACAGATCCCGTTGCAGTGGTTTCGTTGTTTAAACGTCTCGGTGCGCCGAGCCGGCTGACAGTCCTGGTAGAAGGTGAAAGTCTGTTCAACGATGCTACGGCCATCGTTTTATCGAGAATTCTGCTCGGCGTCATCGCAGCCGGTGTTATGACCGGTGCCACGGTGCTGCAGGGCCTGGTAGATTTCGTCATCGTTTTCGCCGGCGGCTTCCTGGTTGGCTTGATCATGGCAATGGCAGTGGCCTGGCTGCTGGGACGGATTCGATCTGACGCCAACGTCGAGATAACGCTGACCACGATCCTCGCCTATTTATCGTTCATAGTCGCAGAGGAACTGTTCCACCTGAGTGGCGTCATGGCCGTGGTAGCAGCGGGACTCACCGTGGGTGGGTTGGGCCAGGCGAAGATATCGCCGGAAGTTAAAGAGTATTTCGAACACTTCTGGGAATACATGGGCTATGTTGCCACGGCAATTATTTTCCTGCTGGTTGGTTTACGAACGGATCTCGCCGGGCTTGCATCGGTAGCCGACATCCTGGCCTGGGTGGTATTGGGCATGCTCGTGTCCCGTGCGCTTTCTGTTTTTGGCCTGATGCCCGTCATCAACCGCCTGTTCGGCGCAGAGCTTGTAGCGCCAAAATACCGCATGGTGATGTACTGGGGCGGCTTGCGCGGAGCTATTGCGCTGGCGATTGTCCTGAGCCTGCCGGACTTCGAACTGAAGCGTCAGTTCGTCGATGTCGTAATTGGTGCTGTGTTGTTCACGCTCATTGTGCAAGGTCTGAGTATTCAGGCACTGGTCAAAAAACTGGGCCTGGATGTACCGCCCCTGAGCGATCGTTTTGCCCGCCTCGAGGGTGCCCTGAGCGCCCAGCGCAGAGCATTACAGCGCATACCAGAGTTGTTGCAGGGCGGCTTGTTCAGGGCGGCGACTGCTGACAAGGTGCAGAAATCCGTTGCAGAACAAACCCGGGATCTCGAACGGAAACTGGAGTCTCTGCGTTCGAGGGAGATCGATGCGCGCAAAGAAAAGGAACTGCTTGCGTTACGCGGGCTGGCCGAAGAAAAAGCGGTTTACCTTGAATTATTTGCAAAGGGCCATCTGACTGAGCGAGCTTTCCGCGCCCTGAATCAGATGCTTGTCCTGCAGATGGATGCAATTCGATTCAAGGGCAGCTATTCGGATGTTCACACCCAGGAAACTACCGGTAAGCGCTTTGCCAACTGGCTGGTAAGTGTGCTCGGGCGCGTGCCGGGCATGGCAGGTTTCGTTGAAAGCATCAGCTTGCAGCGCATAGCACTGGACTATGAAATGGCCTGGGGGCATTTCCAGTCCAGCGCGCACGTCCTTGGCAACTTGCAGAAACTGGCCTCGCGGGAGCAGCTGTCTGAGGGAGTGGAAGAACTCTCCGAGCGCTATCGTCACTGGAATGATGTAGCGCGCCAGCAGCTGGACGATGCGGCGGCCCAATACCCGGAGTTCGTAAATGCTGTGCAGGAACGGCTCGCGCAAAGGATGATTTTACTGGCTCAGGACGAAGCGCTCGAGGAGCAGGTTCATAACGGGCTGATGCCTCGCGGCATGGGTGAAGCCATGGCGGCCGCGGTACGCGAGGATGCACGGCGCTTAACGGGCGGGGAGGTTGCCCGCCTGCGAATCGAACCCCATGAACTTTTGCGCAAGGTGCCGTTTCTGGCCGGGGTGGGCGAGGAAGAAGTTGAACAGATCGTCGACAGGCTTCAGCCATTTACGGCGGCCGGCAGACAGCGCATTTTTTCCGAGGGCGAGCAAGGTGACTCGCTGTATCTGATCGCGCGCGGGGTTGTGCGCGTTTCGGTAGGTGAGGGGGATAGTGAACGCGCTGTTGCAACGCTCATTGCAGGAGATTTCTTCGGGGAAATGGCTTTGCTTAACGACGCCCCACGGGCTGCAAATATCACGGCCATGACGCCCTGCACGATGTACCGTTTGAAGCGCAGCGACGTGCTCAAACTGATGATGATGTTCCCTGCCATCCGCACGGCTCTTGAAGAAGCGGACGCAAAGAGGCGGCAGGAGCTGGAAGCCATGTAACAGGCTGGGCTGAAACCGCGTCAGAATCAGTAGAATTTCAGCGCGTCTTTTACAGCCCCGATAGCCGGCGACTGCGATTTATTGTTTGCTGCGATCCCGCAAGACCAGCAGGCGGATTTCCGTCATATCCTCGATCGCAAAGCGGATGCCTTCGCGACCTAGGCCGGAGTCTTTGACGCCTCCATAAGGCATATTGTCGACGCGGTAGCTCGGCACATCGCCAATGACAACGCCGCCAACCTCCAACACATCCCAAGCCCGATGAGCCTTGTATATGTCACGTGTGAAGATGCCAGCCTGCAGCCCAAAGCGTGAATTATTCACCATGCCGAGCGCCTGCTCAAAATCGCTGAACGAAAAGAGATTCGCGACCGGGCCGAAGGCTTCCTCGCAGTTTACTTCTGCATTCTCGCTGACGCCTTCGAGCAGCGTGGCTTCCAGCATATTTCCTTGCCTGTTGCCGCCACACAAAACGGTGGCACCCGCGGCCTGAGCTGCCAGTACCCAGTCGTGCAGTCGCTTGGCCTCCTTTTCGCTGATCATGGGGCCGATAAAAGTTTCGCGATCTTTGGGATCGCCGGCCTTGAGCTTGCGTGTTGCGTCTACCAGTTTGTCCCTGAATTCGTCGTACACTTCTTCGTGCACAATAATTCTCTGGACACCGATGCAACTCTGACCGCTTTGATAAAATGCGCCGAACACGATGCGTTCCACCGCATCCGCCAGGTCTGCGTCGGCATCGACAATTACGGCCGCATTGCCACCGAGTTCCAGGATTACGGGCTTCTTGCCGGCGCGGGCTTTCAACGCCCAGCCTACGCCCGGAGATCCCGTAAAAGACAAGAGTTTCAATCGCTCGTCGGTGGTGAAAAGGTCAGCACCGTCTCGTTTGCAGGGCAGCACGCTGAAGGCACCGGGTGGCAGATCAGTCTCTGCCAGTACCTCGGCAATTATCAAGGCCCCTATTGGGGTCAGGCTGGCTGGCTTCAGAATGAAGGGACAGCCGGCAGCAATCGCAGGTGCTACTTTGTGTGCGGCAAGATTAAGCGGAAAATTAAAGGGACTGATAAAAGAGCACGGGCCGATGGGCGTGCGTTTCCACATTGCCGAGTAGCCGCGCGCTCTGGGTGAAATATCGAGGGGTTGGATTTCCCCGTAATTACGCACCGCCTCTTCAGCCGCGATCTCGAAAGTATCGATGAGACGTGTAACTTCGCCCTCCGCATCTTTAATTGGTTTGCCTGCCTCGACGCACAGACTGAAAGCGAGTTCATCAAAGCGTTCCCTGAATCGCGCAACACAGTGGCTCAGAACGGCCTTGCGCTCGAAGGCGGCCATGTCTCGCATGGGTTCGGTGGCTGCTACCGCCGCATCAATCGCCTTATCGATGTCGGTCGGACTGGCCATAGCTACGTGTGTCGCAACCTCACCAGAATATTTGTCTACGACGGCCAGGTCTTTATTCGGGGCTTGCGGCTTGTTGGCCAGCCAGAACGGGTAATGATCAAGTAACTGCATGGACCTCTCCCGGGCGCCTAGATCGAGACTTCGATATTGCCGAGTCGCTTCGTCAGCTTGGCATTTTCGTCATAGTCGATCGGCACGACAATCAGTGCCGGGCCCTCTGTCTCGAAGGCAGTCTCGAGCCCTTTGCGCAGGTCCCTCGCATTGCTGATGTACTGACCATGCCAGCCAAAAGAGTCTGCCAGTTGCAGCCAGTCCGGATTGCCGAAATCCAGGTCGGTATGTCTGCCAAATTCGTTGGTCTGCTTCCATTTGATCAGCCCGTAACCTTTGTCCTCCCAGACCATGACTTTGCAATTCAGGTTAAGCCGTTTGGCGGTTTCCATCTCCTGCACATTCATCAGGAACCCTGCATCGCCGGAGATTCCAAGAATCCGGCGATCGGGATAGACAAGGGCTGCCGCAATTGCGCCTGGCAGGGCGAAACCCATGGAACAGAAACCATTCGGAATCAGGCAGGTGTTGGGTTCATGCGCCTGGTAATGGCGGGCGATCCACATCTTGTGTGCGCCGACATCTGACAGCACCAGGTCATGGGGGCCCATCGCTTCGCGCACATCCCACAGCACTTTCTGAGGCCGGATCCTGCCCTCGGTATCATCATCCGCATGCGCTGATATTTCCTCACCCATTTTGGCGCGGGCCTTGTGCTGCCCGGATAGATCCCATTCGAGTTTCCCGCCATCTGAGAGAAATGCATCCAGGCGCTCATTCAGCATCCACAGGGCATGGGCCAGGTCGCCGACGACTTCGACCGCAGGATGATAATGTTCGTCAATCTCGGCTGGCAGAAAATCTATGTGAACGATGGTCTTGTCGCCGCGGTCGTTCCACAGGCGCGGATGGTACTCCACCATGTCGTAGCCGAGAGTTACAACGACATCAGCTTCATCAATTGCACGCGAAATGAAGTCTTTGGCTTGCAGACCGACGGTGTACATACAGTAATCGGCATCCATGTCCACGCTGCCCTTGGCCATCATCGTGCTGGCCACGCCAATGCCTGTCTTTTCGCAGAATTCTCGCAACATTCTGGAGGCGCGTTTACGAATAGCGCCATTGCCTGCCAGTATTACCGGGCGGCGCGCATTGCGCAGAGTGTCCCACGCCAGGTCAACGATCTTGTCTGCCGGCACCGGCCGCCGGAACCGTCGCACCTTCATTGGCGACTTGTCGACTTTCACCTTGGCCAGGTCCTCCGCCAGCTCAATATGCACCGCACCGGGTTTCTCGGTGCGTGCCAGCCGCACTGCCTTGCGTATGACTTCCGGGATGGCAGAGGGATTCACTATCGTGGTCGCCCACTTGGTAACCGGTTCAAACATGGCCACTACGTCCATGACCTGGTGAGATTCCTTGTGCAAGCGATCCGTGGAACCCTGGCCGGTGAGCACAAGCATTGGTGCCCGGTCCATGTTTGAGTCAGCTACGCCAGTTATCAGGTTGGTCGCGCCGGGGCCGAGAGTGCCCAGGCAGCCCGCTGGATTGCCGGTCAGCCGCCCGTAAATTTCGGCCATGAAAGCCGCACCTTGTTCATGGCGCGTCAAGATAAACTTGATGCTGTCCGATTTCTCCAGGGACATCATAAAGTCTGCATTTTCTTCACCGGGAACGCCGAAAATGTACTCGATCCCCTCGACTTCAAGGCATTTTACGAACAGGTCGGATGCTTTCATGGCCCATAGCTCCCTTCGCGGAGTGAATATTGGTTATGGCAATGCAGCATGCGCCAGCATCGCCGGATTGGAAGTCGCCGGTCCGGGTATCAAGAAGCCGGTGCCCCCGGGCTGTAAGTTATTTTCAGGTGGCAGGAGGGCGCGCCCCGGCTAGCCACACAGTCTGCATTCAGCATAGAGCAATGCGCGGACTTCGCAACCACAAATGACGGGTGCCGGCTTGTCGGCACGATAAAGGTTAAGGATCAGCGGGGTCAGCGTGTAATACAGATTGCTCAAATAACAACCGAAGTGCAGCGGCCTGATAGTTGTCCGTGAGTCTCTGACGTCGGCAATGTTCTTGGATTTCGACAGCATTCTGCCTGTATTATCTGCCAGGACATTCCTGTAATGTGCGACGGGTGAATTGAATTGCTTGCCAATGTGACCACCGGGTCGCCCCGATTCGCTACGCCGCCGGCAGGCTTTTGCAATGGATCAATGTCTGGGTGACGCGCGACGCACAAGACTGAATGCCAGTTAGTTCATTGACAAATATCCCACTGCCTATGCCAGTTTACGGTGAATTACAAAGCATCGGAGCGCCTTGAAGTTATGAGCGCTGCCAAGGGATTTTTCTCCAGGCTCCTGCCATCAACCCGCCAGTGGATGCGATTTGCCATCAGTGCGGTGACATTTCTGGTTTTTTTCCTGCATGTAAGCGGACTGTTTCGGTTCGGGCTGCTGACGGAAGTAGAGAGCTTTTTTTACGACGCCCGATTGCGCCTGACCATGCCCGGAACCATCGACACTCGTGTGGTGATTGTGGACATCGATGAGAAGAGCCTGCAAGAGATCGGGCATTGGCCATGGTCGCGGGACGTCATTGCCGATCTGATAAGCAAGCTGTTTGATGACTATTGGGTCAAGAGCATCGGCTTCGATGTGTTATTTGCCGAAGAAGACGAATCGTCTGCTTTGGCGCTGCTGCGCGACTTGTGTGCCAGTCGGTCAGATGATGAGGCCTTTGTAAACGAGGAATGCGAGCGCCGGATTCCTAGCCTGATGACGGACCAGATATTCGCGGAGTCGCTGATAGCGCGCGACGTGGCTCTCGGTTATGTGTTTGATAATCAGCTTACCGACGGTCGGCCCAAGCGCATCGGTAAATTGCCTGAGCCGTTAATCTCGGCCCAACAGCTTGCCGGTCTCGCGATACCATTTGTTAAGGCAGTGGGATATGTGTCGTCATTGCCTGTTCTGCAGGATGAGGCATCGATGGCGGGGTTTTTTGACAGCCCGCTACAGGATGCAGACGGTGTAGTGCGGCGGGTGCCGCTGATGCAGCAGTTTGAGGGCGATCTGTATCAGTCTCTGGCCCTGGCACTTGCTCGGCATAGCATGGGAGATCCGCAACCCAGGTTTGTGTTTGCCAGTGCCGACGAAGCAAGCCGCTCAGGGATCGATCTCGAGGCTCTGCAATTAGGTGATTTGCGCATTCGGGTCGACCAGAATGTCGCGGTACTCGTACCATTCCGCGGGCGCCAGGGCAGCTTTCCTTATGTCCCGGCCACTGACGTGTTGAGCGGGACAGCAGATGCTTCTCTGCTTGAGAACGCCATTGTTTTGGTCGGAACCAGTGCGGCCGGATTGCTGGACCTGCGGGTAACGCCGGTCGGCAAAGTCTATAACGGTGTCGAAGTCCACGCCAATATCGTATCGGGGCTGCTCGATGGCAACTTCAAGCATCGCCCCGACTACACCCGGGCCATAGAGCTCTTTACCTTGTTCGTTGTCGGCATATTGCTCGCGGTGGCTATGCCATTTGTATCGCCGGTCATGGCATTTATTCTTCTGATCGTTTTAGGCGCAATTATCGTCGCCGGCAATTTGTATTACTGGCAGTACCATGACCTTGTTATTCCCCTGGCTTCGTCTGTGATGTACCTGCTGATTACATCTTTTCTGCACATGAACTATGGGTTTTTTGTTGAATCCAGGAACAAGCGCAGACTGTCCGGGATGTTCGGGCAATATGTACCGCCCGAGCTCGTGGATGAGATGGACAAGCAGGATTCCGAGATCAGCATGGAGGGCGAAAGCCGGGATATGTCGGTGCTGTTTTCGGACGTACGGGGCTTTACTACCATTTCCGAAGGCCTCGAGCCACGTGAGCTGACGCAGTTCATGAATGAATTCTTATCACCGATAACCGAAGTTATTCACAATCACCGGGGCACAATCGATAAATACATGGGCGATGCAGTTATGGCGTTCTGGGGCGCGCCGCTGGCCGACCCCGATCATGCACGCAATGCGTTGCTTGCTGGCATGCAGATGATTCGCTCTATGCGCACCCTGGCGGAAGATTTTCTTGCCCGCGGTCGCCCGGAGCTGCGCATTGGTGTTGGCATCAACTCCGGCACCATGAATGTCGGCAACATGGGCTCGAAATTCCGCATGGCCTACACGGTCCTGGGCGATGCTGTCAATCTGGGCTCGCGGCTGGAAGGTATCACTAAAAATTATGGTGTCGATATCATAGTCAGCGAATACACTGCGGCCAAAGTGCCGGATTTCACGTTTCGTGAACTCGATCGCGTGCGCGTTAAGGGTAAGAACGAACCAGTGTCGATTCTTGAGCCGCTGGGTGTTACCTCTGAAGTCGAACCAGCCGATCTTGATGAATTAATGCGGTACCGGCAGGCCATGGAATATTACCTCGCCCAACAATGGGATAAAGCCCAAAAAGAATTTGCCGCGCTGCACGACGAGTTCACGCACAGCGTTTATGAGATTTATATCAGCAGGATCAGAGAGTTCCGAGAGAATCCGCCGGGTGAAGACTGGGATGGCGTGTACACGCTGACTAGCAAGTAATTGGCAAATACTGCGGCAGCCTGGCCTCGGTCGTGGTATACACTTGTTTGGTACAAGCTAAGAGCCCGCGCCACAGGAAAATTGCGCTCGCGGCGGGCGCAGATGTACTAGACTTACCGAATAATAAGAAAAGGCTGAGGGCGGGCTTCGAGCAGTCGGCAGATAATGAAACCTGAGAGACGCGCCAAAGGTGAAACATTGAAGATTTTGCTGGGCAGCACATTGCTGTGCTGTGCTCTGATCCTGCATAGCGGCACGGTGCTGGCAGCAAGCGCTGAAGCGACAGGCGCAGAATCTTCGTCACGACCGGAGCGCAGTCTCGGTATTCCACAAAGCGCCATCGCGTCGCGCCCATTTGCAATAGAGGCTGTCGAGCTCATCAAGACCGGCAGGGCCGAAGAAGCTTATGTCAAATTATCGGCCCTTGAAGGCGACCTTGCGGGGAATTTGATTTTTGATTACCTGCTCGGCGTTGCGGCACTGGATTCTGCCCATTACCCGGAGGCCATCTTTGCTCTGGAACGCGCCACCGTTACGCGACCTGATTTTTCCGGAGCAAGAATGGAGCTCGCGCGCGCACATTTTGAAGCAGGAGCCAACGAGCGCGCCCGACAACATTTCCTGCGATTGCTGGAGGAACAGCCACCGGAGGGTGTGGCCACGGCTATAGATGTTTTCCTGGCGATTATTGATGAACGTGCCAGGCGCTATCAGAAAAGAAAAATGGGCTGGCTCAATCTGCGTAGCGGCTACGACAGCAACGCAAATGGCGCTGTGGACCAAAGAACTTTTCTGGGTTTTACGCTAAACGAAAACAATACCGAAAAAGCCTCGACATTCCTTGCTATTGCGACCGGCGGCATGATGAGTCAACCGTGGGGCGCGGACTTGATGATTGGTGGCAATTTCAATCTTTCGCATCGCTTTAATCACTCGGCCTCTTTTGTCGACAGCACAGCGGCGACAGCAGCTCTGACAATTAACAAGCCCGAAGGCGACTGGCGATGGACGACATCGTTCGGCGGGTACTGGAGCGCGGTTGATCACAAGTTCAGTGAGCGAGGGCCGACGGTGGACCTGGGTCTCGGCCGGGATTTGAGTGATTCCTGGACTTTGAATTCCAAGATGCGCTTTACGGCCGCCCGCTTTCAAAAGCAAGTTTCGGTACGCGATGTAAATCGTTATTTGTTTGCGCTTACTGCTACTCATCTCGACACCAAGGGCGTGCGCCCTGTGCAAGTCAAGTTCTCGGCGGTAGCGGGGCGGGATCTGGCGACCGACCGTTCGTCACCCTATAGCAATACCAAGTTTGGTGGACGGCTGTCGCTGATGTGGCTGCCTGTTAACAACCGCCAGTTTGGCTTTGACTTCGGCATACTCAAGACCCGTTACGACGGGGACTTCTTTGGCTCTAAAAAGAAGGACGACCAGTTTTCAGCGAGCGCTGTCCATAAATGGTTGAAATTTGCGGGCAAACCCTGGGACCTCACTGCCCGGCTGAGCTGGATCGATAACAAGTCTTCGGTTGAATTGTCAACATATGATCGACTTGAGATCAGTCTGGCGGCGCAGAGGATGGTGCAATGAAGCGGGCCGCCAACAGTCATTTCCTGGCATCGCTGACCGCCGTTGCGCTGTGGCTTAGCGTAATTACAAATGCGCAGGCAGGCGAGGCCGGCAAGGCCATTTTTGTCTATGGCACTGTTACGGTGGAGCGGCCGCAAAGTGTTGAACTGAAAAAGGGAGATGTCATCGCCGAAGGCGATGTCGTTGTGACGGGCGAGCGCTCCCGCGCGCAACTGATCATGAAAGACGGTGCCAAGGTTGCACTCAAACCCGGCACGCAATTGGTTATAGATGAGTATTTCGAAAAGGGCGATGAGGTTCCGGCCCCAGGTGGGGCGGTTGTTGTTGCCGACAAAGGCAGCAGCGTCACCACCTTGATCAAAGGCGGATTTCGCACCATAACGGGCGCCATAGCGGAAGCCGAGCCCGAGGCCTACCAGGCCAAGACGCCGGTAGCGACCCTGGGTATTCGCGGCACAGATTTCGTTGTTGTCTATTGCAATGCCGTGACCAGCCCATGTACGACCCCATCGGGTGAAAAAGGACCCGACGACGGACTGTATGTCGGTGTCTCATCGGGCAGTGTCGAGCTCAATAACTCTGCGGGTGGATTGGTTCTGGATTCGGGGCAGTATGGGGCTGTAGAAAGCGAAGACACGCCGCCAAAGAAACTGCCGGGGCCGCCTCCGGTGATTTATGTCAATGCGGCTGCTGGGGGTGAGGAAGCCGAGGAATCGGAGGGCGAGGAAAAAGCGGCCGGCGAGGAAGCGGCTGAGGAGACGGCAAGTGAGGAAGCGGCAAGTGAGGAAGCGGCAAGCGAAGAGGCGTCAGGCGAAGAAACAGCAGTAGCCGCAGAGGCAGCCGGGGACGAAGCGCCGGCAAGCACTGAACAGGCGCAAGAGGAAACCGCTCTGGCCAGTGAATCGACCAGCGACGAGTCCACAACTTCGACCGATCCCGCAGCGGGTACTGCAGCGACAGGAACAACGACCCAAACGCCGACCACGGCAACGTCCGATACTTCGACCGCAAGCACCGGCACAACGACCCCTGCAACGTCCGATACTTCGACCGCAGGCACTGGCACAACAACCCCTGCAACGTCCGATACTTCGACCGCAAGCACAGGCACAACAACCACGGCATCGCCGGGCACCGCAACGTCCGACCCTGCCGCCGGCACGGCAACTTCCGACACCTCGACAGCCAGTACGGGCGGAACCACGACAGGCAGCACCACCGACACGCAAGCCACTGAAGAAGCGACCAGCTCGAGTGAAGAGCAGGCGCAGGAAGATCTCGTCGTTACCGCTACCTTGTCGGTGCCGCCGCCGACCAGCATGCCTACAACGACACTCACGGTGCGAAGCGTTTCCTTAAGCCCGGAAGTTGCAGAGCCCGATGCAGAGGTTGCAATTAGTGAGCCGCCGCCCATTGAAGTGGTAGCGGTCGATGAGACCGGCAATCCGGTCGACCTCGATACGGGCACCCCGGTCGATCCGGTCAGCGGCAGCCCCATATCGACAGATTTCCGTAACGTGACTTTTGCGACCGGGCCATTGCTGCAAAGCGTGCGTTTCTCAGCGGCCACGTCCAACCTGCTCAATGGTTTTGTGCTCGGCCCGTCAGGCGCTGCGCTGGTCGCATTTAACGGCCCGTCGCCCGGTGCGCCTGCAACCCGCGGTACCCGATATACGATTGGTACAGCAAGAAATTTCAATGTTGGTTTCGACCCGATCAGTGGCATGCGTTGGGGGCGCTGGTCAACCGGTAGTGCCAATGTGACACAGCCCAATGCAAGCCCGTCTGCGCTCGCGCTTGCCAATCAAAGCCTGCACTGGGTACTGGGCCCTCTGTCATTGGCGCCACCCGTGATTCCGCAGACCGGCAGCGCCACTTATGACCTGATCGCGGGCAATAGCGATCCTTCCGACAACCTCGGTAACGTTGGGGTACTGGGTTCCGCCGAGTTGCTTGCAGATTTCACCAACCAGACAGTAATGGCGGATGTGCTGGTCTCCATCGCCGGCAGCATCTGGTCGGGCAATGGCAGCGGCGCGCTGACGGGGAATCTGTTCGGCGGCGTATTCTCGACTGTGCTCATCAATAACTCTCCTGGCGCGGGCGGCAGTTTCTCTGGTTTCTTTGCCGGGCCCAGCCAGGGACCTGGCGGCACACCCAATGGTGCCGGGATGAGTTACGCGCTGGAAAACCTCGATGGCAACGTGGTCTCAGGTGTTGTGGTGTTCGGGCCGGTAAGGCCATGAATGTAGGGGCGGGCAGATAGTGGTTGTGTCAACTTGATTTTCAGTAACTCCGCGGCCAAAGACGCAGAACTTTGGGGCTGGCGGGAAGCTGGCCGAACAATATTTCTGGCGCTTGTACTGAGCATCGGGCTATCTGCCTGTGGCGGCAGTGGCGCACCCGAGCCCGTAGCCGAGAGCCCGGAAGAGATGCGGTTGGTCACTGGCGGATTCACCAAAGGGCCGGTGGCGGGCGCATCTATTCGCGCGTTCCCCGTTGACGTCGCGGGCTTCAAGGCCAGTCAGATACCGCTGGCAACCGCAGTATCCGCTGCCAATGGCCGTTTCACGCTGCAGCTCCCGCCCGTGGTCGGCGATCTGCTGATCGAGAGCAGCGGCGGTGAGTATGTCGACGAGTCGGACCAGGAGCCGAATCCCGCGCTGAAACGCAGAATTGCCCTGGGAGCAGACGAAGGCCTGCAAGTCATTCTTCCGGAGGGCGCCAACCAGGTGGCGGTCACCATGTTGGGGCAGGCAATCCTGGAAAAGGCGCGCAGGGAAGCGGCCGGCAGTAATTTTGGTGGCGTCTTCGCTGCGGTTCGCGCCCAGGCTAGCCAGGCCTTTGGATTCGATGTCGCTACAACCTTGCCTCAAGACCCGATCAATCCGAACGCCAATGCGCCGCTGGCGGAGCGCCAGTACGCCATGGTGCTGGGGGGTCTTGCAAATGTCCTCAATCGCGCGGCGATCCTGGTGGGTGCCCCGGCGCCCAACAACGCCATCATTCAGGCGGTCATCGACGATTTGAGTAACGGCCGCATCGATGGCCAGCTACTCGGCAGCCCGGTACTGGTAATCGTCAACCAGGCATCAGTTCCATTGCCAACAGATCTGGTTCTTAACGAGGAGATCGCGCGCTTTCGGAACAATAATTTCACCGCATACTCGACAACGACCCCGCCTGTTGTGAACGAAGGTTTGCTGTCGACGCCGGTGACCGCCAGCAACAACGTACCGGTCGCAAACGCCGACAACTATTCCCTTGATGACGGCACCTCGCTGACGGTCGCAGCACCCGGCGTGCTGCAAAACGATGCCGATGCCGATGGCGATGCGCTGAGCGTTCAACTGGTAGCGGGGCCGGCAAAGGCAGCGACTTTCAGTCTCGCGCCTGACGGCTCGTTCAGCTACACCCACGATGGCAGTGGGGCGGGAACCGACAGTTTTACGTACCGTGTGAGCGACGGGGTCAATAATTCCGTTTCGGCCACGGTGACCTTGACGATCACCACGCAGCAGCAGTTGCCACCGAACACATACAGCGTTAACCGGACGATTGGCACCGCCGGGAGCGTAGCAGGGACTATAACGACAGACGGCACCATCGGACCTCTGTTCCCGAGCCCGAACGGAACGGTACCGGCAATTTTGAGTTTTGACTTGACCGTTAACGACGGTACGGATGTGTTCACGCTGTCGTCGTCGGCTGGCGCCCGTTTCAGTATACAGGCAGAACCCGGCGCACAAGTGCTCACGGCAACGCCAACTGAATTGCTGATTAATTTCGATCCCGCTGCCAGTAATACCTTCGTGTCAATCATCAACACTATATTTGACCCAAATATCGTGCAGTTCCAGTGGCAGTTTGTCATTGGATCCGGTTTGGAGCGGGTCTCCCACATTGATCAGAATGTCGCGCCACAGCTTACACACCTGCAGGACAATACTGGCCTGTCAGGGGCAGCGGCGATCGCCACATCATCACCCTTGGGCGATCCTGCCTGGGTGCAGGTCGGGCGCATGCACAACGATGGCGGCATGTTCGACGGTAATTGCGACCTGGTCTCTACATGTTCATTCGGCACCAAGAGCGCATCGCCTACGGACCAGCCCGACGATTTCTGGATTCCATTCCCGGTTGCCGCCGACGACATCCTGTTCATCACAGGCGACGGCCAGTTCTGGGCGATCGGCAGTTATCCCGAAGTCGAGTCCATCGTTGCCGCAGCCGGCGGCGTATTCAGCCCGAATATCACCTGGAGCGATGCTGGAAGAGATGGCGTGTCCGTAGGACCGCTCGACGGCAACATCCTGATGCGAGCGAATGGCGAAGACCCGTGGGTCACTCTCGAGGGCAACCATTGCAATAACGGCTGCGCCGAAATCATCTGGGGCGAAATAAATTTCAGTGGCTCTCACATAGCCTTGAGCGAGGCGCATGGGGGCATCAATGTCTACGTCCGTCCAAACCCTGGCGGCAATTCTCAGCCCGTCGCCAGTGCGGATGCATTTGGCGTTGATGAGGGTGCAACGCTCGTGATACCGGCACCGGGCGTGTTGGCTAACGACAGCGACCCCGATGGCGATGCCCTGAGCGCGACGGTTGCGATGCCGCC
>JBFGOQ010000052.1:0-15284 GCA_041565075.1 Gammaproteobacteria bacterium | reverse complement strand
CGAGCAAGTCATGCGCGTCATGCGCCAGCGGGGCATCGCGCATCAACATCTCAGCGCCAGCCGCTATGCCCGCCGTCTGCATGAAGTTGTGCGCCAGCAGGAACCTGCACGCAAAGTGGATACCCTGATAATTGGTGCCTTCATCGAGGCGCGCTCCTGCGAGCGCTTCGCCCTGCTTATTCCTGTGCTGGATGAAGAGCTCGCCAAGTTCTATCGTGGTCTGCTGGCTTCGGAGGCGCGACATTTCCGGCACTACCTTGAGCTTGCAGAGCGCGCCAGCGATGCGCCGATCGCTGCCAGGGTGGCGGAAATCGGTGAACTCGAGGGTGAACTCAGCGTGGGTGCCGACGACCAGCTACGGTTTCACAGCGGGCCGCCCGCTGCAACGGACGCTAAACCTGCGCGGCGCGCGGCAAGCGCTCCAGTCTGAAACCCGACGCGTCCCAGTACAGCGCGCTGCCCTGGGTGTACCAGTCACCCAGCACGATTCGGGTGGCGGTTTCGCCGTTAATTGCAAAGTGATGCACATCGGGCCGGTGGGTGTGCCCGTGCAGCAGCAGGGTGACGCCATGATCCGACAAAACATCGCGCACCGCCGAATCGTTCACATCCATGATGGCCTCGGGTTTGCCTTTGCTTTGCGCCATACTTTCTGCGCGCGCCTGGGCGGCCATCTCGAGGCGCTGGGGCAGCGGCATGGCCAGAAACTGCCGTTGCCACTCGGGGTCGCGGGTCATGCGCCGAAATGCCTGGTATTCATGGTCGTCCGTGCACAAGGTGTCACCGTGCATCAGCAGTACGCGTGTGCCATGAATATCCAGCGTGGTCGGGTCTTGCAGCAATGTGCAGCCGCTGTCTTCAGCAAACTTGTCGCCGACCAGGAAGTCACGATTGCCACGCATGAAAAATAACGGTGTGCCGTGCTCGGCAAGTCGCTTCAAAGCTGCAATGGCACGACGTTTTTCCGGCTCGGGGTCGTCATCGCCGACCCACGCCTCGAACAGATCCCCCAGAATGTAAAGCGCATCGGCTGTGTGCGCCTCATCCTGCAGAAAGTTTATGAACTGGCGGGTGATGTCCGGGCGCGCCGGATCCAGGTGCAAGTCGGAAATAAAGAGCGTGCTCATGTTGGCTCGTCGATACGCCGGCCGGCTGGGTCACTGGCGGGTGCGGGGGTTTTGTTCTCTGACACTTGCTTGCTGTTTACCGGTGCCAGGCGGCTCATGCGCTTGATAGTCACCATGAACTGGGGCACATCCTGGCGGAAAGGTCCGGCCGGACCGGTCGGAATTTCCGCGATGCCATCGACCACGTTCATACCCTCGATCACCTTGCCAAAGACCGTGTAGCCCCAACGGTATTCGCCGGCGTCGAGTCGCCGGTTGTCAGCCAGGTTAATGAAAAACTGGCTGGTGGCCGAATGCGGCGCAGCCGTGCGGGCCATAGCAATTGTGCCGCGCAGGTTGCTGAGTCCATTGCGCGATTCGTTGGTCACCGGCTCATCGGGTTCTTTGATCACAAAACGGGTATCGAAGCCGCCACCCTGTGCCATAAAGCCCGGAATGACCCGGTGGAATATGAGTCCGTCATAAAAACCCTTGTCAACGTAGGCGAGGAAATTAGCTACCGTTGCGGGCGCCTTACTCGGATCGAGTTCGATGACGATGTCGCCTGCGGTCGTCTGCATCTTGACCCGCGGGGCCGCTTGTTCAGCAACAGCGTTGCTCACAACAAGGAACAAGCAGGCGATTGGCAAAGTGCATCTCAGTGACATGAGTCCTCCCGGTAAATTCGGCTCAGTGATTCGTGGCTATGATACTGACAAGGCCGGTCGGACAGAAGTTCGGTATATCAAAGGCTTTTGTGGGGTCTTGCGAAAACGGCTACCATTCCGGCCCATGTCAGCCGACCGACCACGTACGCGTTTCGCGCCAAGCCCGACGGGATTCCTGCACCTTGGCAATGTGCGCACGGCGCTATTCAATTTTCTTGCTGCCCGTCACATGGGCGGCGAATTCGTCTTGCGTTCCGAGGACACCGATGCCGAGCGCAGCCGCGAAGAGTACCTGGTGGCAATGCTGGCGGACCTGGAGTGGCTCGGGCTCACCTGGTCGGCCGGGCCGGATTGCGACGACGGCTCAGGACCGTATCGGCAGTCTCTGCGGGCCGAGGCTTATGCCAGGTACTTTGATAAGCTCGAGGCCTCGGCGCATACCTACCCCTGTTTTTGCAGCCAGGCCGAGCTCGCCATGGCGCGCAAAGCACAGCTGGCCGCCGGCAAGCCGCCGCGCTACCCGGGTACCTGTCGCGATCTGGGCACGGCCGAACGGGCCGAGCGCGCCGCCTCCGGCCGGCCCGCAACCCAGCGTTTCCGGGTCGGCGACGAGGACCAGGTGCGGTTCCAGGACCTGGTGCGCGGCGCCCAGCGATTCGCCGTCGCCGAGATCGGAGACTTCATCATTCGGCGCGCCGATGGCACCCCGTCGTTCTTTTTCTCCAATGCAGTGGACGACGCACTGATGGGGATCACCCACGTCCTGCGCGGCGAAGACCATCTCAGCAATACCCCGCGGCAGATCCTGCTGCTTTCCGCCCTGGAGCTGCCAGTTCCCCGATACGGGCATATTTCCCTGGTGGTTGCCGGGGACGGCGCTCCCTTGTCAAAGCGCCATGGCAGCACCGGCCTCAGGGAATTGCGCAGTCTCGGTTACCTGCCGCTGGCGATCTGCAATCACCTCGCGCGGCTCGGGCATGCTTACGACAACCCGCAATTCATGTCGATGGATGAACTGGTCGAGGGTTTTTCTTTGGAAAAGCTTGGTCGCTCGCCCGCGCGGCACGATATGACCCAGCTGCGCCATTGGCAAAAAGAGGCGCTGCACCAGTCCGATGCAGAGGCATTCAATGACTGGTTACTGGGCGAGGCGTCACCCGTGCGCGAGGAACTGGCGGCGGCCGTGCCTGCCGCCGATGCCAAGGCCTTCGCGCAACTCGTTCGCGACAACGTTGAAGTTGCCGGCGATGCCCTGCACTGGGCCACTCAGTTATGTGCGACGCCGATGCCGGTGACCAGTGCAGCCGCGGAAGTCCTTAAGAATTGTGATGCGGCACTTATCGATGCGGCCATTAAACTCGTCGCCGCGCATCCGCAGGATTTCAAGGCCCTGGCAGGAGCCGTACGCGAACACACAAACCTTGCTGGCAAGTCATTGTTCATGCCTTTGCGTGCCGCCTTAACCGGCGATACTCACGGCCCGGAAATGGTGCGCGTGTATGCGTTCCTCGGCGCACAAAGGTCGCGCGAGCGCCTGGAGCAGGCCCGTCAGATTGCCGGGTCGAAGAAGTAAAACATGCCATGAGTGAAGAATCACAAATCAGGCTGCATAACAGTCTTGGCGGACGCAAAGAGCGCTTTGTGCCCATTGAGCCCGGCAAGGTGCGCATGTATGTGTGCGGCATTACGGTGTATGACTACCTGCATCTCGGGCACGCACGCATGCTGGTGGTGTTTGACGTCATCGCCCGGCATCTGCGTGACCGCGGTTTCGACCTCACCTACGTGCGCAATATCACCGACATCGATGACAAGATAATCAAGCGTGCCAGCGAGAACGGCGAAACCATCGGCGCGCTCACAGAACGTTTCATCGAGGCGATGGATGAGGATTGCGCCGCGCTGGGTGTGTTAAAGCCTGATTCCGAGCCGCGCGCAACCCATTACATCGATGCGATTATCGCGATGATCGATGCGCTCGTCGAAAAGGGCCTGGCCTACCAGGGCGACAACGGCGACGTGTATTACTCGGTGTCGGCATACTCCGATTACGGCAAGCTGTCGGGAAAGCAGCAGGAAGATCTGCGTGCGGGCGCGCGCGTCGAGGTCGACGAGGCCAAGCGCGATCCGCTGGACTTTGTGCTCTGGAAAAGCTCACGCGCGGGTGAGCCGAGCTGGCCGTCACCCTGGGGCGATGGCCGGCCAGGCTGGCACATCGAGTGTTCGGCAATGTCGACGTCGATACTCGGCGAGCATTTTGATATCCATGGTGGCGGGATGGATCTCAAGTTTCCCCATCATGAAAACGAGATCGCCCAGTCCTGCGGTGCTACCGGCGCGGCTTTCGTGAATTACTGGATGCACAACGGTTTCGTGCGCGTTGACGAGGAAAAAATGTCCAAATCCCTGGGCAATTTTTTCACGGTTCGCGAAGTACTGAAAAAGTTTGCGCCGGAGGTCGTGCGGTACTTCATTTTAAGCAGTCATTACCGCAGCCCGCTGAATTATTCCGAGGACAACCTGGTGCAGGCGCGCAACGCGCTGGAAAAACTTTACCTCGCGCTGCGCGATTTGCCGGGCGAGCAAAGCGCCCCCGATGCGGACCATGCACGACGCTTTCGCAAGGCCATGGATGATGATTTCAACAGTGCCGAAGCCATCGCTGTGCTCAAGGAAATTGCGGGTGAGATAAACCAGGCTCGGGCCGATGGCGATGCTGCCAAAGCCAGGCGCCTGGCGGGCGGCTTGCGTCGACTGGGCGCAGTGCTGGGTTTGTTGGGCGAAGATGCCGACGCATTTCTGAAAGGGGCGGCCCGGACGTCCGGTGCGCCGGCGATGGACGACGCCGATGTCGAAGCGCTTCTCGCCGAGCGCAATGCGGCGCGCGACAGGCGTGACTGGGCGGCTTCTGACCGTATCCGGGATCAGCTTGCCGAGGCTGGCGTTATTCTGGAAGACGGCCCGGGCGGGACCACCTGGCGGCGCGGTTAGCGCAGCAGCTCAGGCGCCGCGGTCCAGGCGCGTGCTCAGGGTGTTCTTCAGCAGCATGGCCACGGTCATCGGTCCGACCCCACCCGGCACCGGCGTAATCCAGCTCGCGCGCTTGCGCGCCTCCTCGAATTCGACATCACCGACCAGGCGGCCGTCGGGCATGCGGTTGATGCCGACGTCGACGACAACCGCGCCGGGCGCGATCCACTCACCGGGGATGAGGCCGGGACGACCCACTGCAACCACGATGATTTCGGCGCCACGCACATGCCGCTCGAGATCGCGGGTAAAGCGGTGGCAGACCGTTATCGTGGCGCCGGCCAGCAGGAGTTCCAGCGCCATAGGCCGGCCGACGATGTTGGACGCCCCCACGATCAGGGCCCGATGCCCGCGCAGCGGAATCTTGGCTTCCTTGAACAGTTCCATGATGCCCGCCGGCGTGCAGGGCTGCAGGGTCGGCAGACGCTGGGCGAGACGGCCTACATTGTAGGGATGAAATCCATCGACATCCTTGTCGGGTGCGATCGCCTCGATGACGGCGATCTCGCTGATCTGATCGGGCAGGGGCAACTGCACCAGGATGCCATCGATGGCGGGATCGGCGTTCAGTTCGGCGATCAGCTCGAGCAACTGTGCCTGGGTGGTATCGGCGGGCAGATTTCGTGCTAGCGAATGAAATCCTGCCTTGGCGCAGGCGCGCAGTTTGTGCTGTACATAAATGGCCGAGGCGTGATCATCGCCGACCAGCAGCACGGCCAGTCCCGGCGGCCGTTCTCCACGGGCCACCAGTTCGCCTGCCTGCTGTGCCACCTGCTTTTTGATCCGCGTGGCGAGCGCTTTGCCATCCAGGAGTTTGGCCGTCATGAAATGTGGGTGCTCAAAAGCGCTGCATTCTCGCATTCAGGGGGCAGACGCACAAAAAAATCCCTTGTAACGCATGATTGGGGGCAAATTGACTGTCCTGGGCGCGAATCGTATCATCCTCCGGCCTTGCGGGCCGGCTACGACAGCGGGCTGGTCAGGCGTGTCGAAGCTGGCGGGGCATAGCGCAGTCTGGTAGCGCATCTGCTTTGGGAGCAGAGGGTCGGGGGTTCAAATCCCTCTGCCCCGACCACTCGCTTAGCACTTGTTAAAGTTCGGCAGTTTGGTAAATGCGCCTGTAGCTCAACCGGATAGAGCATCGGCCTTCTAAGCCGACGGTTGCAGGTTCGAGTCCTGCCGGGCGCGCCAGTGTTCGGCGGTGGACATTATCGTTTTTGTGGTGGGCGTAGCTCAGTTGGTAGAGCCCCGGATTGTGATTCCGGTCGTCGTGGGTTCGAGTCCCATCGTCCACCCCAATTTTTCGGATGTGCTCGCGTATCCGAGGAGAGATTACCGGGCCGTTAGCTCAATCAGGCAGAGCAGTGGACTCTTAATCCATTGGTTATAGGTTCGATTCCTATACGGCCCACCAATTCCGCGGCAAAGGCTTGGCACGAGTGCCGAGCCTTTTTTAGTGAAAGCAACGGCTTGGAGCGACCGTAATCCAGAATTATCTGCAGGGCCCGCCCGCGCTCCGTTATAATTAGCCGATTCGAGCCGCGCCCGCTGGGCGCCGGGGCGGGAAGCGAAAGTGGCGGAATTGGTAGACGCGCAGGATTTAGGATCCTGTGGGGCAACCCGTGAGAGTTCGAGTCTCTCCTTTCGCACCATTTTGCGCGGGAATACCAGGCCGGCGGGCATGGCGGCCAGGCTGCGGTTTTAAAACATGAAGTTTGGGGAAGCAAGATAATGATGGTGTCGGTGGAATCCGTGAGCAAGCTCGAGCGCCGCATGAAAGTGCAGGTGCCGGCCGAGAAGATCGAGAACGAAGTCGACTCGCGGCTTAAGAATGTGGGCAAGCGCGCCAAGCTCAAGGGCTTCAGGCCCGGCAAGGCGCCGATGAACGTGATACGCAAGCAGTATGGTCCGCAGGTGCGCCAGGAAGTGCTGAGCGAGGTCATACAGTCGACCTATTCCGAGGCCATCGGCAAAGAACAGCTGCGTCCCGCCGGCGGTCCGCGTATTGAGGCGAGCAAGGTCGAGCAGGGCCAGGATCTTGAATACACAGCCGTGTTCGAAGTGTACCCGGAGATCGAGCTCAAGGGCCTCGACAAGATCAAGGTCGAGCGGCCCAACGCCGAAGTGAGCGAAGCAGACCTCGATGACATGATCGAGAAACTCAGGCGCCAGAAGGCGACCTGGGAGACGGTCGAGCGCGCGGCGGCGGCGCCGGATCGCGTGGTGATCGATTTCGAGGGCCGCGTGGACGGCGAGGTCTTCGATGGCGGCGTGGCCAGGGAGACGCCCGTGGAACTCGGCGCCGGGAAGATGCTGCCCGATTTCGAAGCCGGGCTGGAAGGTATCGTGGCCGGTGAGGAGCGAGAAATCTCGGTGCAGTTTCCCGACGATTACCACGCCAGCGAGCTGGTCAGCAAGACTGCCGTATTCGCAGTCAAGGCGCACAGGGTCGAGGCACAGGCGCTGCCGGAAATTGATGAAGAGTTCTGCAAGGCTTTTGGCGTGGACGACGGCGGCATTGCAAAGCTGCGCGAGGAAGTGCGCGAGAACATGCAGCGGGAACTCGCCGAGGCCGTGCGCGGCAAGGTCAAGGCACAACTTATGGACGGGCTGCTGGCGCAAAACACGATCGAGTTACCAAAGGCGCTGGTTGACGAAGAGATCGGCAAAATGCAGCAGGAAATGTTTGGCGGTAAGTTATCGGAGGACAAGCGTGCCGAGCTGCCACGCCAGCCTTTTGAAGAACAGGCCGGCAAGCGCGTGACGCTCGGGCTGTTGCTGGGCGAAATCGTGCGACGCGAGAAACTGGAAGTTGATCAGCAGCGCGTGCGCAGCAAGGTCAATGAGCTGTCGAGCACTTACGATGATCCCGATCAGGTGGCCCGCGCTTACATGAGTAATCCGACCTTACTCAGGCAAATAGAAAATATGGTGCTGGAGGAGCAGGCGGTGGATCACCTGCTGGAGCGGGCCAAGGTCAAAGACAAGACGACAACGTTCAAAGATGTCATGGATGCGGCGTGATCGCCGAAAGGTAGCTATGAAATCGATCAGAGATTTTCCCTTGTTGTCCGGCGGGCTGGGCGAGATCAGCAATACCGGTCTGGTGCCGATGGTGGTGGAGCAGACCGCCCGCGGCGAACGCGCCTACGATATTTACTCACGGCTCCTGAAGGAGCGGGTGATATTTCTGATCGGGCCGGTCGAGGACAACATGGCCAACCTGGTGGTGGCCCAGTTCCTGTTTCTGGAGTCCGAGAATCCCGAGAAGGACATTCACCTGTACATCAATTCGCCGGGCGGTTCGGTAAGCGCAGGCTTGTCCATTTACGACACCATGCAGTTCCTGAAACCCGATATCAGCACCATCTGCCTGGGGCAGGCGGCCAGCATGGGCGCGGTGCTGCTGGCGGGCGGAACCAAGGGCAAGCGCCACTGCCTGCCACATTCGAGGATGATGATTCACCAGCCGCTGGGCGGATTTCAGGGCCAGGCGGCGGATATCGATATCCATGCCAAAGAGGTGCTGCTGGTGCGTGATCGCCTGAACAGCATCCTGGCCAGTCATACCGGCCAACCCATTGAACGCATCGAGAAAGACACGGACCGGGACTTTTTCATGAGTGGCAAAGAGGCGTCTGAATACGGCCTTATCGATCATGTGCTTGAAAAACGTGGTGAATTGCCGAAGACGCCATCGTCCAAGGAATCCGATTAAGAGTTCCTCGTGAAACTTTGATTTACGAAGGTTTTTTGTTAATTGGAACCTTTGAATATGCCCGGTATCATGCTATACAGGGGCCAGTGAAATCCGTGGCGGGGCGGCTGGGGGCGGCAGGCATTTTATGAGCGACGAAAGCGGCAAAAGCGAAGACGGCAAACTTCTGTATTGCTCCTTCTGCGGCAAGAGCCAGCACGAGGTCCGCAAGCTTATCGCCGGCCCGTCGGTGTTTATCTGCGACGAGTGCGTCGAGCTGTGTAATGACATCATCCGCGAAGAGCTCGACGAACGCGGTGAGGAAGGGCGTGAAAAGCTGCCCACGCCGCACGAGATCAACCACACGCTCAATGAATATGTCATCGGTCAGGACCGCGCCAAGAAGGTGCTGTCGGTGGCCGTGTACAACCATTACAAGCGCCTGCGCAGCGCCCGGAACGAACGTGGCAAGGAAGAGATCGAGCTGGCCAAGAGCAACATCCTGCTGATCGGGCCGACCGGTTGCGGCAAGACCCTGCTGGCCGAGACCCTGGCACGCTTGCTGAATGTGCCATTCACGATTGCCGATGCGACCACCCTGACCGAGGCGGGTTACGTCGGTGAAGATGTCGAGAACATCATCCAGAAGCTCTTGCAAAAGTGCGATTATGATGTCGAAAAGGCGCAGACCGGCATCGTCTACATCGACGAGATCGACAAGATCTCGCGCAAGTCCGACAACCCGTCCATTACCCGCGATGTGTCGGGCGAGGGGGTGCAGCAGGCCCTGCTCAAGCTCATCGAAGGAACCGTGGCGTCGGTGCCGCCCCAGGGCGGACGCAAGCACCCGCAACAGGAGTTTCTGCAGGTCGATACCTCCAGCATCCTGTTTATTTGCGGCGGCGCCTTTGCCGGGCTGGAAAAGATCATCCTGAATCGTTCCGATGCGAGCGGCATTGGTTTTGTCGCAGACCTCAAGACCCAGTTGAAAGATGCCAAGCTGGGCGAACTGTTCCATAACGTCGAGCCCGAGGACCTGATCAAGTATGGCCTCATTCCGGAATTTGTCGGCCGCCTCCCGGTGGTCGCGACCCTGGACGAGCTGGATGAAGGTGCCCTGGTCAAGATTCTGCTGCAGCCACGCAATGCGCTGACCAAGCAATACGGCAAGCTCTTCGAGATGGAGGGCGTCGAGCTGGAGTTTCGCGAGGATGCCCTGCGCGCAGTTGCCAAGCGCGCCATGGAACGCAAGACGGGTGCGCGCGGTCTGCGCACCATCCTCGAGAACGTCTTGCTGGATACCATGTATGACCTGCCCAACATGAACAACGCCACCAAGGTGGTGGTGGACGAGGCGGTGGTAAATGGAGAGACCAGCCCCTATGTGATCTACGAGTCGGAAAAGACGGCGGAAGGCGGCGCAGCCGAGCCCAGGCGAAACACGGGTTCAGCCCTCTGAGCCAGAGGTCTTGAGATTTGCGGGATTGCCCGCATATCTGAGCAATGACAGCGATCGGCGTCGATCGGTTCTTTTTTCCGGCATGGCCCACGGCAATACGCCTGCACACCCCTTAAATCATTGACCCGAGCAAAGTGAGCGAACACCCAGCGATGGAAAACATGCAGCAAGGCACAGCACCTGTATTACCCCTCAGAGATGTGGTGGTTTACCCGCACATGGTGATTCCGCTTTTCGTGGGGCGCGACCGCTCCATCAAGGCGCTGGATCATGCCATGCAAAACGGCAAGCAGATTCTGCTGATGGCCCAGAAGCTGGCCGAAGTGGATGAGCCCGAGGTCGAGGACCTTTACGAAATCGGCACGCTCGCGAACATTCTGCAATTGCTCAAGTTGCCGGACGGCACGGTGAAAGTGCTGGTGGAAGGAGCGCAACGCGCGCGTGTGGAAAACATCGAGGTAGGCGAGTACTTCTCGGCCAACTACACGATACTGGATGAGCCCGATATCGAAGACGAAAGGGAGGTCGACGTACTGAGTCGTTCCGTCGTTTCGCAGTTCGAACAATACGTCAAGCTCAACAAGAAAGTGCCGCCCGAAATCTTGACGGCGCTGGCCGGGATCGACCAGGCCGGGCGCCTGGCCGACACCGTTGCCGCGCACATGGCACTGAAACTGTCTGACAAGCAAAAAATTCTTGAAATCGGCGGCGTCAAGGATCGCCTCGAGCACATCATGGGGCTCATCGAAGGCGAGATTGACGTGCTGCAGATCGAGAAACGCATTCGCGGGCGCGTGAAGCAGCAGATGGAAAAGAGCCAGCGTGAGTACTACCTGAATGAGCAAATGAAAGCCATTCAGAAAGAGCTGGGTGACATGGAAGATGCGCCCAACGAACTGGCCGAACTTGAAAAGAAGATCGCCAAGGCCGGCATGCCCAAGGAAGCGAAGGAAAAAGCCACCGCCGAGCTCAACAAGCTCAAGCTCATGTCGCCCATGTCCGCCGAGGCGACGGTGGTACGCAACTATGTTGACTGGCTGCTCAAGATGCCGTGGAAGAAGCGCACCCGGACCGACAGCGATCTGTCGCATGCCGAACAGGTGCTGGAAGAAGATCATTACGGCCTGGAAAAGGTCAAGGAACGCATCCTCGAGTATCTGGCCGTGCAGCTGCGCGTCAAGAAACTCAAGGGCCCGATCCTGTGCCTGGTCGGGCCACCCGGCGTAGGCAAAACCTCACTGGGCCAGAGTATCGCGCGGGCCACCAATCGCAAGTTTGTGCGCATGTCGCTTGGCGGCGTGCGCGATGAGGCCGAGATACGTGGCCACCGTCGCACCTATATCGGTTCCATGCCCGGCAAGATCGTGCAGAACATGGGCAAGGTTGCCACACGCAATCCGCTGTTCCTGCTCGATGAGATTGACAAGATGGCCATGGATTTTCGCGGCGATCCTTCCTCGGCCCTGCTCGAAGTGCTGGACCCCGAGCAGAACAACGCGTTTAACGACCATTACCTGGAAGTTGATTTCGATCTGTCCGAAGTTATGTTCGTGTGCACCGCCAACAGCCTCAACATCCCGGCGCCATTGCTCGATCGCATGGAAGTTATTCGCCTGCCCGGTTACACGGAAGACGAGAAAACCAACATCGCAAAGCGCTACCTGGTGCCCAAACAATTGAAGGCCAACGGACTCAAGGAAGATGAGCTCAGAATTTCAGATGCGGCGATACGAGACATCGTGCGTTACTACACGCGCGAAGCCGGTGTGCGTAACCTCGAACGGGAAATCGCCAAGATATGTCGCAAGGTCGTGAAAAACCTGTTGCTTAAACCACGGGACAAGGCCGTGCACGTGACGCCGCGCGGTCTCGGCAAGTACCTGGGCGTGCGGCGATTCCGTTACGGTCGGGCGGAAGAGAAGGACCAGGTCGGCCAGGTCACGGGACTCGCCTGGACCGAGGTGGGTGGCGAATTGCTGACCATCGAGTCGGCCGTGATGGCGGGCAAGGGCAAGCTGACCCACACCGGCCAGCTCGGCGATGTGATGCAGGAGTCCATTCAGGCGGCCCTGACCATAGTGCGCAGCCGCGCCGGCCTGCTGGGCATCGCGGCCGATTTCAACCAGAAAACCGACGTGCATATCCACGTGCCGGAGGGGGCTACCCCCAAGGACGGACCGAGCGCAGGTATCGCAATGTGCACGGCTTTGGTGTCCGCTTTGACAAAAATTCCCGTTCGCTCAGATGTGGCGATGACCGGCGAAATTACGCTTCGCGGTGAGGTTTTGCCGATCGGCGGACTGAAGGAAAAATTGCTGGCGGCCCATCGCGGCGGCATCGCCACCGTTTTGATTCCCCATGACAACGAAAAAGACCTCGTTGAAATTCCGAGAAATATCAAGGACAAGCTGGACATACGTCCAGTGAAATGGATGGATGAAGTCCTGGAAGTCGCGTTGCAACATATGCCGGCCCCCGTCAAAGGGGAAGAAATCCCTGCCGCGAAATCGGGCAAGGGCTCAGGCAAGTCAGGTGGGGAGGGTGTGCACGCGCACTGAAAACCCTTTGTTGACAGTGGTTTTTTGCGCTTGGTATAACTCGCGCACGGTCTTCACCCGCAAATAGTAGCCTCTGCCTGCCGAAAAGGCGTTGGGAAGTCCGGCGCGAGTTCAGGCAGGCGACGGAAAACCCGCTATGCTTTGTTGGATGTTGTCGGTCGGACCACACGCCGGTCCGGCATCAGGGCAGGTCGCCGCACTGGCAACTTGCATCGCTCACAGACGAACAGTTTTATAAAGGTATCCAGATGAACAAAGGCGAACTTATTGACGCAGTCGCGGCGTCGGCCGATCTCTCGAAATCCGATGCCACTGATGCCGTTGACGCGGTGCTCAAGCAGATAACTCGTGCCCTGCGCAAAGGCGACCAGGTTTCACTCGTCGGCTTTGGAACGTTCCAGGTCAAGCGGCGGGCAGCCCGCATGGGACGCAACCCAAGAACCGGTGAAAGCATCCAGATTAAGGCCTCGAATGTGCCCAGTTTCAAGGCTGGCAAAGGCCTGAAGGATGCCGTAAACTAGCGCGCCTTTCGGGTGCTTAGCTCAGCTGGTAGAGCGTCGCCCTTACAAGGCGAATGTCGGCGGTTCGATCCCGTCAGCACCCACCAGGAAAGGAGTGGTAGTTCAGCTGGTTAGAATACCGGCCTGTCACGCCGGGGGTCGCGGGTTCGAGTCCCGTCCACTCCGCCATTTGGCAAGGGCGTCCTTCGTGGACGCCCTTTTACTTTATGCTCTCTTCAATGTTGATAACCGGAATGTTTAAACCGAACTGACATGCTGCAATTAATCAGAGACCGACTGACTGGCTGGGTAGCCTTAATCATTATTATTTTAATTGGCCTGGCATTCGCACTATGGGGGATCGATCTGGGCGGAGCGAATCTGAACTATGCCGCCAAGGTCAATGGCGAGGATATTTCTCTCAATGACTTCCGCCGCCAGCAGCAGAACCAGCTGTCGCAATATGCACAGTTCTACAGCGAAGGTGTCCCCCCAGAGGTGGAAGACCGGCTGCGGCAGAATCTCCTGGAGGGCATGATTCGCCAGGAGCTTGTCGGGCAGCGTTCTGAAAAACTCGGTTACCGGGTTGGTGACCTGGCGGTGGCCGGCGCAATCCAGAACATAGCCGCTTTCAAAGCTGACGATGAATTTTCCATGGACCTGTACCAGGGGCGGCTCATGGCCCAGGGCCTGAGCCCCGCCGGCTTCGAAGCCCGCATGCGCGAGTCGCTGCGTAACGCGCAACTGCAAACCGGTGTCACCGGCAGCGGATTCGTAACCCAGGGAGAGCTGGCGCGTTACGTGGCCCTGCAGGACCAGCAGCGTGAAGTATCCTGGGTCGTTATCGAGGCAGCGCCTTTTATCGCTGCGGTCGAAGTCGCCGACGAAGCGATTCGAGCAGAGTACGAAGCCAACCCCGACGCCTACCAGTCGCCCGAAACCGTTGCTATCGAATACCTGATGTTGCCGCGCGATGTCGGTGCAGCGAGTGTAAGTGTCAGCGAACAGGAGTTGCAGGCGTATTTCGAGCAGGAAAGATCGGTAGGCCGTTTCGGTGGATCAGAGGAGCGGCGCGTGAGACACATACTCATCTCGGTGGATGATGACACCGCTGATGAAGCGGCTCGCGCCGAGGCAGAGGGCCTGTTTGACAGAATTAATGGCGGCGAGGACTTTGCCGCGCTGGCGGCTGAGCATTCGGACGACCCCGGCTCGAAAACTCAGGGGGGCGACCTGGGTTGGGCCGAGCCAGATATTTATGTGCCGCCATTTCGCGAAGCTATTTTGAGCATGCAGCCGGGTGAGGTGAGCGGGCCGGTCCGCACAGAGTTTGGTTACCACGTGATCCGCCTGGAAGAAGTGCGTGATCAGTCGGACAAGCCATTTGCAGAAGTGCGTGACGAACTGCTGGCCGAGCTGCGCGCAAGCCGCGCAGAGGAAATATTTTACGATCGCGCTGCCGAGTTGCGCGACCTGGCTTTCAAGGCCTTCAACGAACTCGGAACGGTGGCCGAAGACCTCGAACTGCAACTGGAAACGCTGGCCGGCATAACGCGTGACTCGGGGCCAGGTATCGCCAGCGCAAGAGAAGTGCGCGAGGTGGCGTTCTCCGATCCCGTATTGCTGGACAGCGAGAACAGCGACACCATCGAGCTGCCCGAGGGCGTGATGGTGTTGCGGGTCACCGAACACCAGCCCTCGAGCTTGTTGCCGCTGGCACAGGTGCGCGAGCAAATAGCCAACGAGCTGGCGCGACAGCAGGCAGAGGCCATGGCCGCAGAGCAGGGCAGGGAGCTGGCCGAGAAGAGCCGCCTTGGCGGTAAGCTCGAGGCCGAGGCGCTGCCGGCCAATGCCCGGTTCAACGAGCCTCGTTTTGTCGGCCGTTCAGAGGCCGGCCTCGGTCGTGATCTGTTGACGGCGATTTTCGCCGCACCCCGTCCTGCTGCGACGCCTGCAATTGATGGCCTGCGCCTGAGCAATGGTGATTACGCGGTATATGCCGTGCATGCGATCAAGCCGGGTGACTTGAATGCCTTGAACGAGACGGAGCGCGCCGAGCGCCGCCGCCAGTTTGCCAACCTGTCCGGCAACCTCGAACTCGCCGCCTACATTGACAAGCTGCGACGCGCGGCAAAGATCCGCGTCAACGAAGAACAACTGAACTAGGCGCCGGCAAACTCGCCGTGCCCGATTCTTGCAAATTGGCGAGACAGGAGTAGCCGATGAAGTGGTTCCTGAAACTCGAACTGCACTGGCAGATTCTCAT
>JBFGOQ010000051.1:0-15623 GCA_041565075.1 Gammaproteobacteria bacterium | reverse complement strand
GGGCGTGGAGATGGTGATGCCGGGTGACAACATCAAGATGGTGGTGGAGCTGATTGCCCCGATTGCGATGGAGGATGGCTTGCGCTTCGCGATTCGCGAAGGCGGCCGCACCGTGGGCGCCGGCGTGGTCGCCAAGATTATCGAGTGAGGACAGCTTAAGGCCAGTAGCTCAATTGGCAGAGCGGCGGTCTCCAAAACCGCAGGTTGGGGGTTCGATTCCCTCCTGGCCTGCCAATAGCAAGCCGGGCGCAAGCCCGGCTGTTGTGCCTGAGCAGAAAGTTACAAAGCATGAATGCAAAAGTCGAAAATCCATCAAGTCCCTTTGACCTGGTGAAGATGATCCTCGCCGTGGCCGTGCTGCTCGGCGGCATCGTCTCTTATTACTATTTCGAGAACGAGTCGCAACTCATTCGTGTTGCGGGCGTGCTGCTCAGTGTAGTGCTGTCCATCGTGCTGTTTATGCAGACCCGCATGGGTAAGGATCTCTGGGACTTTATCCAGGGCTCGAAAATCGAGATTCGCAAGGTGATCTGGCCAAACCGCCAGGAGACCATGCAAACGACCGTTGCGGTGATTGGTTTCACGGTGATTATGGGCGTGTTTTTCTGGCTGTTGGACATGTTTTTGTCCTGGGCTTCCGCAGGGATCGTGAGTTATGGAGGCGCCTGAGGTTATGGCACTCAGATGGTACGTCATTCATGCGTATTCAAACTTCGAGCATAAGGTCAAGACCTGGCTTGAAGAACGCATCAAGCTGAAGGGTCTCGAGGACAAGTTCGGCGACATCATCGTGCCCACCGAGGAAGTGGTGGAAATGCGGGAAGGGCAAAAACGCAAGAGTTCGCGCAAGTTCTTTCCGGGTTACGTCCTGGCGCAGATCGAAATGGACGAGGAAACCTGGCATCTGGTCAAAGAAGTACCCAAGGTGCTCGGCTTTATTGGCGGCACCAGTGATCGACCGGCGCCGATCAGCGACAAGGAAGCGGATGCCATCTTGCAACGGGTGCAGGAAGGCGCCGACAAGCCGAGACCGAAGGTGCTGTTCGAGCCAGGCGAAGTGGTGCGCGTAACCGACGGGCCGTTCAACGATTTCAACGGCGTGGTCGAGGAAGTTAATTACGACAAGAGCCGCCTGCGGGTGGCAGTGCAGATTCTGGGGCGTTCGACGCCAGTGGAACTGGATTTCGGTCAGGTCGAAAAGGCCTGAGCCCGACCGGCCAAGCCGGCAGTTATTGATACACGGAAGGGGCCGCGCGGCGGCATTTCGAAAAAGGATGTGGTGGGGAGCCGCAAGGCGTTTGACCCGAAGAGGATATTTTCATGGCCAAGAAAGTCGAAAGCTATATCAAGCTGCAGATACCGGCCGGCCAGGCCAACCCGAGCCCGCCTGTGGGTCCGGCGCTCGGTCAGCATGGCGTCAACATCATGGAATTTTGCAAGGCCTTTAACGCCCATACCCAGGGTGTGGAACAGGGTTTGCCGATCCCGGTTGTCATTACGGTATACAGCGATCGCAGTTTTACCTTTATTACCAAGACGCCGCCGGCGGCAGTGCTGCTCAGGAAAGCGGCCGGCGTACCGAAAGGCAGCGGCACCCCCAACACCGAAAAGGTGGGCAAGGTGACCCGCGCCCAGCTGGAAGAAATCGCCAAGACCAAGGAGCCCGACCTGACTGCGGCCGACCTGGATGCGGCGGTGCGCACCATCGCGGGCAGCGCGCGCAGCATGGGCCTCGATGTGGAGGGCGTCTGACATGGCAGCTTTATCCAAACGTAAGAAGGTTTTCAGGGAAAAGGTCAACGCCGGTCAGTTGTATCCGATCGATGACGCCCTCGGTCTCGCCAAGGAATTGGCCAGCGCGAAGTTTGCCGAGTCCATCGATGTATCGGTAAACCTGGGTGTTGATCCGCGCAAGTCCGACCAGGTCGTGCGCGGTTCCACCGTATTGCCAAACGGCACGGGCAAAACCGTGCGCGTGGCAGTCTTCGCCCAGGGTGATAACGCCGACAAGGCCAAGGAAGCCGGTGCTGATATTGTCGGCTTCGAAGACCTGGCCGCAGATGTAAAGAAAGGCGAGATGAATTTTGATGTCGTGATTGCGACGCCGGATGCCATGCGGGTGGTCGGACAACTTGGTCAGATCCTGGGTCCGCGGGGCCTGATGCCCAATCCCAAGGTGGGCACGGTGACGGCTGACGTAGCCACGGCAGTGAAGAACGCCAAGGCAGGCCAGGTGCGTTATCGCACTGACAAGGCCGGCATTATTCATTGTCCGATTGGCAAGGCGAGCTTCGAAATCGGCGCGTTGAAGGAAAACCTCGGCGCGCTCTTGACCGATCTGCAGAAAGCCAAGCCCGCGGCGTCCAAAGGCGTGTACATGAAGCGGGTCACGGTGTCCTCGACCATGGGTCCGGGAATCACCGTGGATCAGTCGACCTTGAATAGTTAATCAGGAGGCAGCGCGCAGCGCAGGCCGGCAGATTAGCCGGTTGGTGTTGCCGAAAAGGATTTCTTTAGCGATCGAAGGACGGAATAACCGTCCGACGTCAAAGACCGCAGGTGCCGAGTGGCAGGACAGCCATGCGGCTTAATGGTTTTAAGCCTGCGCAGATGGTGTTACCCGATCCAGCTTGCCTGGTGACGGTCACTGTCACTGGTGGGTCGCCGATGGAACGGCAACCCGATAGATGACCGAAAACCAGGAGGTATATGAAGTGGCACTAAGGCTTGAAGATAAGAAAGCTCTGGTAGCCGAGGTCAACTCGGTGGCTGCCGAGGCCTTGTCGGCCGTGGCAGCGGAATACCGTGGTCTGACCGTTGAGGAGATGACCGACCTGCGCAGCAAAGCGCGCGCCGGTGGCGTTTATCTCAAGGTGGTCAAGAACACCCTGGCAAAAAGAGCGATCGAAGGCACCGATTTCGCATGCATGCAGGAAGCCCTGGAGGGACCGCTGGTTCTGGCGTTCTCGCAGGAAGATCCTGGAGCGGCGGCACGCCTCGTCAAGGACTTTGCCAAGGGCAACGACAAACTGGTGGTAAAGCTGGTGTCGATCGGCGGCGCGTTATTGCCCGCTAACGACCTCAACAAGCTGGCTGACTTGCCAACACTCGAGCAGGCGCTCGCCATGCTCCTGGGTGTTATGCAGGCGCCGATTACCAAGTTCGTCCGCACCCTTGCCGAACCCCACGCGAAGCTCGTGCGCACCGTAGCAGCAGTACGCGATCAGAAGCAGGCTGCCTGACTTTAAATTGAATAAGAGCCCTGGAGGGCTCGGGTAACAGAAAGATTTTAGGAGCAAGACAATGGCTGTTTCCAAAGAAGACATTTTAGAAACTATTTCGAACATGAGCGTCATGGACGTGGTCGATCTGATTTCCGCTATGGAAGAGAAGTTCGGCGTGTCCGCCGCAGCGCCGGTGGCCGTGGCTGCCGCTGGTGCCGCTGCCGATGGCGGTGCTGCTGCTGAAGAGCAGACCGAGTTTAACGTTGTAATGAGCAGCTTTGGCGGCAACAAGGTTGCCGTGATCAAGGCCGTCCGCGCTATCACCGGCCTGGGCCTCAAGGAGGCCAAGGATATGGTTGAGGGTGTTCCCGCCACCATTAAGGAAGGCGTGGAAAAGGGCGAGGCCGACGAGGTCAAGGCGAAGCTCGAAGAAGCAGGCGCGACTGTCGAGGTTAAGTAAGCTTGTCACCTGCGGGTGATAAAAACCGGGTATCCGGGATGGGCGGCTGGCGCCGTCCGCTCCCGGGTGCCCGTGACTTTTTTGCATGCCGCCAGGAATTGGTGGCGAGCCGCTCGTCGTGGATCCGTTGGTCCGCGCAACGAGGGGCACTGATCCTGAACTGAGGTTGACCCAGATGGCCTATACCTTCACTGAGAAGAAACGCATTCGTAAGGATTTCGGCAAGCGGCCGAGCATCCTGGATGTGCCTTACCTGCTGAGCATTCAGCTCGAGTCGTACCGCAAATTCCAGCAGGAAGACCGGCCGGCAGACAAGCGCGAAGACATCGGCTTGCATGCTGCCTTCAAGACGGTGTTCCCCATTGTCAGTTATTCCGGCAACGCGGCACTCGAATATGTGAGCTACCGACTTGGTACGCCGGTATTCGACGTCAAGGAATGCCAGCTGCGCGGGCTTACTTACGCCGCGCCGCTGCGGGTCAAGGTGCGCCTGGTCATTTACGACAAGGAGGTATCGGGCAAGAACAAGCCGGTCAAGGACATCCGCGAGCAGGAGGTCTACCTCGGCGAAATGCCGCTGATGACCGACAACGGCACCTTTGTGATCAACGGTACCGAGCGGGTCATCGTGTCGCAGCTGCATCGTTCGCCCGGTGTGTTTTTCGATCACGACAAGGGCAAGACCCACTCCAGCGGCAAGCTGCTGTTTTCGGCGCGGGTTATTCCCTACCGCGGCTCGTGGCTGGATTTTGAGTTCGATCCCAAGGATTGTGTGTTTGCGCGTATCGACCGTCGGCGCAAGCTGCCGGTTACCATCGTACTGCGCGCGCTGGGCATGACAAACGAGGAAATGCTGGCGACGTTTTTTGAGACCAACACCTTCAAGCTCACCGCCAAAGAGATCAAGCTGGTGCTGGTCCCGCAACGCCTGAAGGGCGAAACAGCGATCTTCGACATCAAGGCGCGCGGCAAGGTGATCGTCGAGGAAGGCCGCCGGATCACCGCCCGCCACGTGAAGATGCTGGCCGATGCCGGCGTCAAGTATCTGCCGGTGCCCGGCGACTATCTGGTGGGCAAGACGCTGGCGCACGACATTGTCGACCAAGATTCCGGAGAGCTCGTGGCCAAGGCCAACGACGAGATCACCGAAGAGCTGGTCGAACAGCTGATCGAGCTGAAGGTCAAGCAGATCGAAACCCTTTACGTCAACGAGCTGGATCGCGGACCTTATATTTCCAGCACGCTGCGGATCGATCCCAGCAGCACCGAGCTCGAGGCGCTGGTGGAAATCTATCGCATGATGCGTCCCGGTGAGCCGCCGACCAAGGAAGCGGCTGAGAACCTGTTTCAGAACCTGTTCTTTAACCCGGAACGCTATGACTTGTCGGCTGTCGGTCGCATGAAATTCAACCGCCGCGTGGGTCGCGATGAGACCACCGGCGACGGCGTACTCAGCAAGGAAGACATTGTCGACGTGCTGCGCACGCTCATCGATATCCGCAACGGCAACGGCGTGGTCGATGACATCGACCACCTGGGTAACCGTCGCATTCGTTCGGTTGGCGAAATGGCCGAGAATGCCTTCCGCATCGGGCTGGTGCGCGTAGAGCGCGCCGTGAAAGAGCGCCTGACCCTGGCCGAATCCGAGGGCCTGATGCCGCAGGAACTGATCAACGCGAAGCCGGTGGCCGCTGCGGTGAAAGAATTCTTTGGTTCCAGCCAGCTCTCGCAGTTCATGGATCAGAACAATCCACTGTCAGAAGTAACCCACAAGCGGCGAGTTTCGGCATTGGGCCCCGGTGGTCTGACGCGTGAGCGGGCCGGCTTCGAAGTGCGCGACGTACACCCGACCCATTACGGTCGGGTGTGCCCGATCGAGACACCGGAAGGACCGAATATCGGCCTGATCAATTCGCTGGCCGTCTATGCGCGCACCAACGAGTATGGATTCCTGGAAACACCGTATCGCAAAGTGAACAACGGTAAGGTCGGCAACAAAATCGAATACCTGTCGGCCATCGAGGAAGGCCAGTACGTGATCGCGCAAGCCAACGCCAAGCTCGATGACAAAGGGCGTTTCGCCGACGACCTGATTTCCTGTCGCAGCCAGAACGAATTTACGCTGGCATCGCCGGATCAGGTCAACTATATGGACGTTTCGCCGAAGCAGATCGTGTCGGTGGCGGCGGCGTTGATTCCGTTTCTGGAGCATGACGACGCCAACCGTGCGCTCATGGGCTCCAACATGCAGCGCCAGGCAGTTCCGACCCTGCGTGCCGAGACACCGCTGGTCGGCACGGGCATCGAACGCACCGTGGCCACCGACTCCGGTGTCACCGTGGTCGCCCGGCGTGGTGGCATCGTGGATATCGTGGATGCCTCGCGCATCGTGGTGCGCGTCAACGACGACGAAACATCATCGGACGAATCCGGTGTCGACATTTACAATCTGACCAAATACACACGTTCCAACCAGAACACGTGTATCAACCAGCGTCCGCTGTGCAAGGAAGGTGACACCATCGCCCGCGGCGACGTGCTGGCAGACGGTCCTTCGACAGACCTTGGCGAGCTGGCGCTCGGCCAGAATCTGCTGGTGGCGTTCATGCCATGGAATGGTTACAACTTTGAAGATTCGATCCTGATTTCCGAGCGGGTTGTAAACGAAGACCGCTTCACAACCATTCACATTGAAGAGCTCACCTGTGTTGCCCGCGACACCAAGCTCGGTTCCGAGGAAATCACGGCCGACATCCCCAACGTGGGCGATGCTGCTCTTGGCAAACTTGACGAGGCCGGTGTGGCTTTTATCGGCGCCGAGGTCAATGCCGGCGATATCCTGGTGGGCAAAGTCACGCCCAAGGGTGAGACCCAGCTGACGCCGGAAGAAAAACTGCTGCGCGCGATCTTTGGCGAAAAAGCCTCGGATGTGAAAGACACCTCGCTGCGCGTACCGCCCGGCATGGACGGCACGGTAATTGACGTGCGGGTATTCACGCGCGACGGGGTGGAGAAAGACTCGCGTGCCTTGTCGATCGAGGAAGCAGAGCTCAAGGCGGTGCGCAAAGATCTCGACGACCAGCGACGCATTCTTGAGGAAGATATTTTCGAGCGTGTGGAACGCATGCTACTGGCCAAGGTCGCGGACGGCGGCCCGGACAAGCTCAAGGCCGGCAGCAAAATCACCAAGGCATATCTGGACGAGGTGCCACGCGAGAAATGGTTTGCCATTCGCCTGCGCAACGATGACGCCAACCAGGAACTGGAGCGCGTCGCCAAGCGACTGGAGAGGCAGCGCAAGGAATTCGAGAAGCGCTACGAAGAGAAAAAGACCAAGATCACCGCCGGCGACGACCTCGCCCCCGGCGTATTGAAGATGGTCAAGGTATACCTCGCCGTCAAACGTCGCATTCAGCCAGGCGACAAGATGGCCGGCCGCCATGGTAACAAGGGTGTGATCTCGACGATCGTGCCGGTCGAAGACATGCCTTATACGGAGGACGGCACGCCGGTGGATATCGTGCTCAACCCGCTGGGCGTGCCGTCACGCATGAACGTGGGCCAGGTGCTGGAGACGCACCTCGGCTGGGCCGCCAAGGGTCTGGGCAGAAAGATCGGCGAAATGCTCGATCGCCAGGCAACTGGCGCAGAGGTCAAGACCTTCCTCGACGAAATCTATAACGACACAGGCGGCCAGCCCGCGAGCATCAAGAGTATGAACAACGACGAGCTGTTCGAGCTGGCTGGAAACCTGCGCAACGGCGTACCGATGGCAACACCGGTCTTTGATGGTGCCACCGAGGATGAGATAAACCGCATGCTGAAACTTGCCGGGCTGCCGACGTCGGGCCAGGCAATCCTGATCGACGGGCGCACCGGCGACACCTTCGACCGGCCAGTAACCGTTGGCTACATGTATATGCTCAAGCTCAACCACCTGGTGGATGACAAGATGCATGCGCGTTCGACGGGTCCATACAGCCTGGTCACCCAGCAGCCGCTGGGCGGTAAGGCGCAATTCGGTGGCCAGCGCTTTGGTGAGATGGAAGTCTGGGCGCTGGAAGCTTATGGCGCCGCGTACACCCTGCAGGAAATGCTGACCGTCAAGTCCGATGACGTGCAGGGCCGCACCAAGATGTACAAGAACATTGTCGATGGTGTGCACGAGATGGAGGCCGGTATGCCGGAATCCTTCAACGTGCTGGTCAAAGAGGTCCGTTCCCTGGGCATAAACATGGAACTGGAACTGGACGAGGAAAAGGCCTGAGCCTTTTGGCACCACCGAAACACAGATTGAGCTCGATTTACGGGTGAGAAGATGAAAGACCTTTTAAAGCTGTTCAAGCAGCAGACACCGGCGGAAGACTTTGATGCGATTCGCATAGGCCTGGCCTCGCCGGACATGATTCGTTCCTGGTCTTATGGCGAAGTTAAAAAGCCGGAGACCATTAATTACCGGACCTTCAAGCCGGAACGCGACGGCCTTTTCTGCGCCAAGATTTTCGGGCCGGTCAAGGACTATGAGTGTCTGTGCGGCAAGTACAAGCGACTGAAGCACCGCGGTGTAGTCTGCGAAAAGTGCGGGGTCGAGGTGACCCAGTCCAAGGTGCGCCGCGAGCGCATGGGTCACGTCGAGCTGGCAAGCCCGGTCGCGCACATCTGGTTCCTGAAGTCCTTGCCATCGCGCATAGGCCTGATGCTGGACATGACCTTGCGCGAAATCGAGCGCATTCTCTATTTCGAGGCTTTTGTCGTGATCGAGCCTGGCATGACGCCCCTGGAAAGGCGGCAGCTGCTGTCCGACGAGGCCTATCTCGACGCCATCGAAGAGCATGGCGACGAGTTCGACGCGCGTATGGGCGCGGAGGCCGTCTTTGAGCTGTTGCGCACCATGGATCTCGATGCCGAGATGGCCCAGGTGCGCGAGGACATGGGCGCCACCAAGTCGGAAACCAAGCTCAAGCGGCTGTCAAAGCGGCTGAAACTGATCGAGGGCTTCATGGAGTCGGGTAACCGGCCGCAATGGATGGTCATGACGGTTTTGCCGGTGTTGCCGCCGGACTTGCGCCCGCTGGTGCCGCTCGATGGCGGCCGCTTCGCGACTTCGGACCTGAACGACCTTTACCGCCGCGTAATCAACCGCAACAACCGCCTGCGCCGTCTGCTCGAACTCAACGCACCGGACATCATCGTGCGCAATGAAAAACGCATGCTGCAGGAATCCGTGGACGCGCTGCTCGACAACGGTCGTCGCGGTCGTGCCATTACCGGTACCAACAAGCGACCGCTGAAATCCCTGGCCGACATGATCAAGGGCAAGCAGGGACGCTTTCGTCAGAACCTGCTGGGCAAGCGCGTCGACTATTCGGGTCGCTCGGTAATCGTAGTCGGCCCGACGCTCAAGCTGCACCAGTGCGGCCTGCCCAAGAAGATGGCGCTGGAACTTTTCAAGCCGTTTATCTTCAGCAAACTGCAGTTGCGTGGCGAGGCTGCGACGATCAAAGCGGCCAAGCGCCTGGTAGAGCGCGAGGGGCCGGAAGTCTGGGACATCCTCGAAGAAGTGATTCGCGAACATCCTGTGCTGCTGAACCGCGCGCCGACTTTGCACCGGCTGGGCATCCAGGGATTTGAGCCCGTGCTCATCGAGGGCAAGGCGATCCAGCTGCACCCGCTGGTCTGCACGGCCTTCAATGCCGACTTCGACGGTGACCAGATGGCAGTGCATGTGCCGTTGTCGCTGGAAGCGCAGCTGGAAGCACGCGCGCTCATGATGTCGTCAAACAACATTTTGTCGCCGGCCAATGGCGAGCCCATCATCGTACCGTCGCAGGATGTCGTGCTGGGCCTTTATTACATGACACGCGAGCGCATCAATGCCGAAGGTGAAGGCATGCTGTTTGGTAGCGTCAGCGAAGTCCACCGCGCTTACGAAACACGCGCCGCGCACCTGCATGCGAGGGTCAAGGTGCGCATGGACCAGACGGTCATGGACGAAGATGGCAATACTTCACAGCAACGCAGTGTGGTTGACACCACCGTAGGCCGCGCCTTGTTATCGGAAATCCTGCCCGAGGGCCTGCCCTTCGCGCTGGTTAACCGCGACATGACCAAGAAGTCCATCTCCAATGTAATCAACGCCAGTTACCGCCTGGTTGGTCTCAAGCAGACCGTGGTGTTTGCCGATCAACTCATGTACACGGGTTTCAAATTCGCGACCCGGGCGGGTTCCTCGATCGGCGTGAACGATATGGTGGTGCCGTCCGAGAAGGTCAGCATCCTGTCGGATGCCGAGGAAGAGGTGAAAGAGATCCAGGAGCAGTATGCATCAGGCCTGGTCACCAACGGTGAACGTTACAACAAGGTCGTGGATATCTGGTCGCGGACCAACGACCTGGTAGCCAAGGCCATGATGGAGCGCATCGGTTCCGAGGAAGTCGAAACTGCCGCCGGCAAGAAAGTAAGACAGCCGTCATTCAATTCGATTTACATGATGGCCGACTCCGGCGCGCGTGGTTCTGCCGCGCAGATTCGCCAGCTCGCTGGCATGCGTGGCCTTATGGCCAAGCCGGACGGCTCTATTATCGAAACGCCGATTACAGCGAACTTCCGCGAGGGCCTGACGGTTCTCCAGTACTTCATTTCGACTCACGGTGCCCGCAAGGGTCTCGCCGACACGGCACTCAAGACCGCCAACTCGGGTTACCTGACGCGACGGCTGGTGGATGTGGCCCAGGATCTGGTGGTCACCGAGGAAGACTGTGGCACGGAGCGCGGCCTGGTCATGTCACCCATTGTTGAAGGCGGTGACGTGGTCGAACCCTTGCGCGAACGCGTCCTCGGGCGCGTGGTCGCAGAGGATGTCAAGCAGCCGGGAGGCAGAAAGGTGGTGCTGCCAGCCGGCACATTGCTGGACGAAAAGTGGGTGGAGGAGCTGGAGGAACTCAGTATCGACCAGGTGATCGTGCGTTCGCCCATCACCTGTGATACCCGTTTCGGCGTGTGTGCCCAGTGTTACGGTCGCGACCTCGCACGAGGTCAGCGCGTCAAGCGTGGCGAGGCGGTCGGGGTCATCGCTGCCCAGTCAATCGGAGAACCCGGTACCCAGCTGACCATGCGTACCTTCCACATTGGCGGTGCCGCATCGCGGTCGGCGTCGGTAAACAGCGTCGAGATCAAGAGCAAAGGTACAGCGCGGCTGCATAACCTGAAGTACGTCAAACACGCCAAAGGCCACCTTGTCGCGGTGTCGCGCTCCGGTGAGCTTGGGGTGATGGACGAACATGGGCGCGAGCGCGAGCTGTACAAGATTCCTTATGGTGCCGTTATTACGGTAGACGACGGCGACAAGGTCTCGCCGGGCCAGGTCGTCGCGAACTGGGATCCGCACACCCACCCGGTTGTCACCGAAGTAGCGGGCCGTATCCGCTTCGAGGACTTCGAAGAAGGTGTGACAGTGGTTCGGGAGATGGACGAGATCACCGGTATTTCGAGTCTGGTCGTGACCGATCCCAAGCAGCGCGGCGCTGCGGGCAAGGACATGCGCCCGATGGCCCGCCTGGTCGACGCCAAGGGCAAGCCGGTGTGCTTTGCGAACACCGATATTCCGGCCGTGTATGCATTGCCGACCGGCGCCCTGATGACGCTTGAGAACGGCGCCAGCGTCGGCGTGGGTGACGTGCTGGCCCGCATCCCGCAGGAAAGCTCCAAGACGCGTGATATCACCGGTGGTTTGCCACGCGTGGCAGACCTTTTCGAGGCGCGCAAGCCCAAAGAGTCAGCAATCCTGGCCGAACATACCGGCACGGTGAGCTTCGGCAAGGAAACCAAGGGCAAGCGTCGCCTGGTGATCACTGACGAAAGCGGCGAAAGCCACGAGGAATTGATCCCGAAATATCGTCACCTGCTGGTGTTTGAAGGTGAAACGGTGGAGCGCGGTGAAGTGATCGCAGATGGCGAACCCAATCCCCATGACATCCTCAGGCTGCAGGGCGTCGAGCGCCTGGCCGACTACCTGGTGCGTGAGATTCAGGACGTGTACCGGTTGCCGGGCGTGAGAATCAACGACAAGCACATCGAAGTGATCATCCGGCAAATGCTGCGCAAGGTCGAAGTGGCCGATATCGGCGAGACCAAGCTGTTGCGCGGCGAGCAGATCGAATGGGTCAAAGCCCGTGAGATCAACGAGTTGGCTGATGCCGACAAGAAGCAGCAGGCCCGGTTCCAGCCAGTGTTGCTGGGAATCACCAAGGCCTCGCTGGCGACCGAGTCGTTCATATCAGCGGCCTCTTTCCAGGAGACCACCCGGGTACTGACCGAGGCAGCCGTGCGCGGTTCTCGTGATGATCTGCGCGGCCTCAAAGAGAACGTGATCGTCGGCAGGCTCATCCCGGCCGGAACCGGTTCGGCTTACCATGACGAACGCCGCCGCTCGCGTGAGCAACAGTCGGTGGAGGAGATGTTGGCGGCCGAGCTGGCCGAAACCGATAGCCCCGCCGAGGCGAGTCCTGAGGAAACAGAGCCTTCGGAGGCTGCAGCCGAATAAATACGTGGCTTGCAGGGTGCCCGGGCTGCCTTGACAGGCCTCCGGGGCACCCCTAAAATTCGACGGCTTTGTGGGATGGGCTGTAGCACCGGTCTGTCCCTTTTATGATTTTGAAGCAACGGGTCGCCCAGGGGCGGCCCGGTGTTTGTTTTACCCGACGATTTCAGAAAGATTGACTATGGCGACAGTGAACCAACTGGTCCGCAAGGGCCGCAAGACCAGGCTTGAAAAAAGCACCGTGCCGGCGCTGCAGGGCAGCCCGCAAAAGCGCGGTGTGTGCACGCGCGTGTATACCACTACGCCAAAGAAGCCGAATTCGGCAATGCGTAAGGTGGCACGTGTGCGACTCACCAACGGATTCGAGGTGACAAGCTACATCGGCGGCGAGGGCCATAACCTGCAGGAGCACTCGGTAGTCCTGATCCGGGGAGGTCGTGTAAAAGATCTGCCTGGAGTTCGCTATCACACCGTTCGCGGCACGCTCGATTGTGCGGGCGTAAACGATCGTCGCCAGGGGCGCTCCAAGTACGGCGCCAAGCGGCCCAAGACCTGATTGCCCGGGCCAGTAATTAAAAGAGACCTGATATGTCACGCAGAACAAAAGCACCCAAGCGCACGATCCTGCCGGATCCGAAGTTCAACAGCGAAATGCTCGCCAAGTTCATGAACATGGTGATGAACGACGGGAAAAAATCGGTGGCCGAGCGCATCGTGTATGGGGCCATCGACCGCATTGCGGACGCCAGTGGGCGTTCGGAGGAGCAGGCTGTGGAGGTGCTTGAACAGGCGCTCGAAAACGTCAAGCCGGCGGTTGAGGTGAAATCCCGTCGCGTCGGTGGTGCCACCTACCAGGTACCGGTGGAGGTGCGGCCGGCACGACGCCAGACCCTGGCCATGCGCTGGGTGATTGACGCCGCGCGCAAGCGCAACGAAAAGTCGATGGCATTCCGCCTGGCACATGAGCTGCTGGATGCTTCGGAAAGTCGCGGATCGGCGGTCAAGAAGCGCGAAGATACGCACAGAATGGCGGAAGCGAACAAGGCGTTCGCGCATTACCGCTGGTAAGTACACGTCGCAGGCTCATCAGGAATCATAGAGGAATACCGTGGCTCGCAAGACCCCAATTCAGCGCTACCGGAACATCGGAATCATGGCGCATATCGACGCGGGTAAAACCACTACTACCGAGCGGGTGCTGTTCTATACCGGCGTGTCACACAAAATTGGCGAGGTGCATGACGGTGCCGCCGTCATGGACTGGATGGAACAGGAGCAGGAGCGTGGCATCACGATCACCTCGGCTGCCACAACCTGTTTCTGGAAAGGCATGGACCAGCAGTTCGATGAACACCGCATCAATATCATCGATACACCCGGGCACGTGGATTTCACCATCGAGGTGGAGCGATCATTGCGCGTACTGGACGGTGCAGTCGCGGTATTCTGCGCTGTGGGTGGCGTAGAGCCGCAGTCAGAGACAGTCTGGCGCCAGGCCAACAAATACAAAGTGCCGCGCATGGCATTCGTCAACAAAATGGACCGGGCCGGTGCCAACTTTCTGCGCGTGGTCAGGCAGATTAAGGAACGCCTCGGATCCAACCCCGTGCCTATTCAGCTGCCAATCGGCGCCGAAGAAAATTTCAAGGGCGTGGTCGACCTGATCGGCATGCGCGCGATTTACTGGGACGAAGAGAATCGCGGCACAACTTATGAAGCCAAAGACATTCCGGATGATATGAAAGCGGAATGCGACCAGTACCGCGAGCAAATGGTCGAGGCTGCGGCCGAGGCCAACGAGGAACTGATGGACAAGTACCTCGAAGGCGGCGACCTGAACGAAAAAGAAATCATCAAGGGCTTGCGCATTCGCACACTGGCCAGCGAAATTGTGCCGGCGCTATGCGGTTCGGCATTCAAGAACAAGGGCGTACAGGCCATGCTGGATGCGGTCATCCATTACATGCCGTCGCCGGATGATGTACCACCGGTCAAGGGTATCCTGCACGATAAGGACGAGTCCGAAGGCGAGCGCATGCCGTCTGATGACGCGCCTTTTTCCGCCCTGGCGTTCAAAATTGCCACCGATCCGTTCGTCGGCACACTGACCTTTTTCCGTGTTTATTCGGGGGTGCTCAAGTCAGGAGACACCGTGCTCAATTCGGTCAATACCAAGCGCGAGCGCATTGGGCGACTGTTGCAGATGCACTCCAACGACCGTGCCGAGATCAAGGAAGTGCGGGCCGGCGATATCGCCGCGGCCGTGGGACTGAAGCAGGTGACCACTGGCGACACGCTGTGCGATATGAAGGACCCGATCACGCTGGAACGCATGGAGTTCCCGGAGCCGGTTATATCAGTTGCGGTAGAGCCAAAGACCAAGGCCGACCAGGAAAAAATGGGCATCGCTTTGTCGAAGCTGGCCCAGGAGGACCCGTCGTTTCGGGTACGCACCGACGAAGAGTCCGGCCAGACAATTATCTCTGGCATGGGCGAACTGCATCTCGACATCATTGTCGATCGCATGAAGCGCGAGTTCAATGTAGAAGCCAATGTGGGTAAGCCGCAGGTGGCTTATCGCGAGACCATTCGTGCCAGCGTCGAACAGGAAGGCAAATTTGTGCGCCAGTCCGGTGGTCGCGGCCAATACGGCCATGTATGGCTGAAAATCGAGCCGCTGAAGGCCGGTACGGGCTACGAATTCGAGAACGCGATCGTCGGTGGCGTGGTGCCGAAAGAATATATCCCGGCAGTTGACAAGGGCGTTAAGGAACAGCTTGAAAACGGCGTGATCGCCGGCTTTCCGGTGGTGGACGTCAAAGTCACTTTGTACGACGGGTCATACCACGATGTGGATTCCAGCGAGATGGCTTTCAAGATTGCAGGTTCAATGGCATTCAAGGACGGGGCGCTCAAGGCCAAGCCAGTGTTGCTCGAACCCATGATGAAGGTCGAAGTAGTGACTCCCGAAGATTACATGGGTGACGTGATGGGCGATCTCAATCGCCGGCGCGGTATTGTGCAGGGTATGGAAGATGCGCCCGCCGGCAAGATTATCCGCGCAGAAGTTCCACTGGCGGAGATGTTCGGCTATGCCACCGATCTGCGCTCCATGAGCCAGGGACGCGCGGTCTACTCAATGGAATTCGAAAAATATAACGAAGCGCCCGCCAACATCGCAGAAGCGGTGATGAAGCGTGCATCCTGATACCACCACTGCAGCAATTAGAGATTAGGAACTGAGGATACAACGATGTCCAAAGAAAAATTTGAAAGAACAAAACCGCATGTAAACGTGGGCACGATTGGTCACGTGGATCATGGTAAGACGACGCTGACGGCGGCGCTGACGAAGTGCATGGCGGAGAAGCACGGTGGTGAGGTCAAGGCATTTGACCAG
>JBFGOQ010000050.1:0-16128 GCA_041565075.1 Gammaproteobacteria bacterium | reverse complement strand
GGATTGGATACCACTGTGGACTTGCGGCCGGTATTGATATTCATCCGATATACATCAGGATAAGCCTTCCTGCGTTCGTTAATGGCCACCAGGATGTGATCAGGATCCTCATCCAGCAGATTCAGGATGTTCATCGATGTCGGAAAGAACGTGACGCCCTTGGCACCCTCGAACAAGGTCCTGCCGTTGCGCCCGTTACGATCTACCGCGTACACGCTGAAGGCTTCATTGCCATCCGAATCAACAAAGAAAAGCAGCCGGTCATTGGTGGCCCAGGTATAGCCTGCGATATCCGTTTGCTTGCCGGTGAGATTTGTTACTGACACGGCCTGCATGCCGTCGAGATCGAGCACTACCAGATTTCGGCGGCCGTTGACAGGCGCCACGGCACCAATATGAGTGCCATCCGGCGAAACCTGTATCTGGGTAAACTCCGGGTTCTTGAAAAAATAATCTACGGGCAGCTCTTCCGCCCATGCCGTGAGAGCCGGTATTGCCAACGCGGCAACCAGCAACAATAAACGCTTCATCTCGTCCTCCTGCCTCTTGTCCCCCGGATCAACACTCGCAAGTGCCATGCCCCCGGTTTGTTGTTCAAATCTGTAAACTCAAGCGCCGCATACCTTATCACCCTGCAGTTTTCTTTTTTTCCCGGCGCGCAACCCCATGAATCACCGGAGTTTTGATGCCCCAGCCGCCGGAAGGTTCCTGCTATTTATCGGCCCCTGCTGTCAGGGCTGTTCCCGCTGCTGCGCCTCGACCTCGCGGTGGCCGGGAACCAAAAGTCGCGACATGACAATGCCAATTTCGAACAGTGCATACATAGGCACGGCGAGCAGCGTCTGGGAGATCATGTCTGGCGGCGTAAGCAACATGCCGATCACAAACGCACCGAGAAATACATACGGGCGTTTTTTGCCAAGCTTCTCCGGCGTCGTAAACCCCGCCCAGACCATGAGGATTGTGGCAATTGGAACTTCGAACGCCAGGCCGAAGGCCAGAAACAGCGCCATGACGAAGTCGAGGTAGCGGGCAATATCGGTCATCATGGTGACGCCGCCGATCTGGATCGATGCGAAGAACCCGAAGATCAGCGGGAATACCACGAAGTAAGCGAAGGCCACTCCTGCATAAAAAAGCACGATGCTCGAAAGTACCAGGGGTATGCCAAAACGCTTTTCCTGGCCATAGAGTCCCGGCGCCACGAACGCCCATAGCTGATACAAGACGAAGGGCATGGCCAGAAAGATGGCCAGCACGAAGGTCAGCTTGAAAGGCGTCAGGAAAGGCGAGGCGACCTCGGTGGCGATCATCGTGCCCTGACCCGGGAGGCGCTCGATGAGCGGGGCGGCCACCCAGGCGAAAATTTCGCCGGCGAACGGCGCCATAAGCACAAACATCAGCAATATCGCAAGTAGCATGCGCAGCAATCTGCTGCGCAATTCGATGAGATGCGATATCAGGGTGCCTTCATGGCCGGGTGACGCCTGTTGCTTATCCGACAACGACATATTATTCAGCGCGGGGCGTCCTCATCGCTGGCGCCGGCCAGCGGTCTCTTGTCTTCCGTCAGGCCCAGATCTTCCTTCATCGCGATTTCCTCGCGTTCCATTTCCTGCCGGAGCTGGATCTGCAGCCCGCGGGCGAGAGAACGCGCGCGGCCAATCAGCCTGCCGACCGTACGCGCCGCTGTCGGCAGGCGTTGCGGGCCGAGCACGAGCAGGGCAATGATTCCGATCAGTACCAGCTCGAGAAATCCGATATCAAACATGTGAAGAACCCGAAAGACTGATCAGTCGGATCGGGTCTTTTCCGAATGGGTTTCGCCCTTGGCGTCGTTGGAAGTCCGCAGGTCGTTCAGGGCGTCCGGGGTAAGGTCCTGGTCATCGTCGTCTTTCATGGCCTTGCGAAAATTCTTGATTGCCCCGCCGACGTCGCCGCCCATATTGCGCAGCTTCTTGGTGCCAAATATCACCACCACGATCAAGAGTACGATCAGGAGCTGCCAGATACTTATATTTCCAAAACCCATAATGTCGCACTCCCAGGCCCCGGGGTGGTGCCGAATTGACGAACCGTGGCCTCAGGCAATTATATCAGCCGCCGGCGGACTGCCGGGCGTACACCGTCAGTTTGAAGACCCCGTGTCCAGCCAGAAGGTCACAGGCCCATCGTTGACCAGTGAAACTTGCATATCTGCCCCGAAAGTCCCGGTCGCGACCGGTGCATGCAGTGTCTCAACTTCCTGCACGAGCTGCTCGAATAGCCGCTTGCCGCTGGCGGGCTCGGCGGCGCGGGCGAAACTGGCCCGCGTGCCCTTGTGCGTATTGGCGGCAAGGGTAAATTGAGGCACGAGCAAAATGCCGCCCCCCGCCTGTTTGACGCTCAGATTCATGCGCCCGTCTGTGTCGGGAAATACCCGATAATTCACCAGCCGATCAGCCAGACGTGCCGCCTGCTGTCTGCCGTCTTCACGCTGCACCGCCACCAGGACCAGAATGCCCTTATTGATGGCGGCGATCTCCCGCTGGTCAACGCTCACGCTTGCCGAGCGCACTCTTTGCAGCAGTCCGATCATCCTGTCGGCTCCAAGACTCGAAGTCGCGCAGTCTAACGCGTCCTTGCATGGTGGCGCCTGAAGTCTCTGTACCTCTATATTTCCCACTTAATACCTAATAAATCTCTTTTCAGTGATTTTTTCTACCACTTTGTTTAGAAAATACGTAATTGTCGCCAGAGATGCACAAAAAGACATGGGCAGTGGCGCCTTTGACCCCCACTTTAAATACAATAATGCATACATTAAGCCAAGATTTCCCACCAATCGCTATTAATAGAGTGTGCCGAGCTGTTTTTTCACAGGCCCGGGCACCGGTGGCTGTCAGGACAGGGCGCTTCTGGTATTACTGTCCGCCTTGCAGATACTGGGCGAGGCCTGGCTATGAAAAGAAGGGAATTTGTTACGGCGCTGGGCGCGCTGGGTGTCGGCGGTCTGGCCGGGTGCGAAACCGACAATGACACCAGAGCCGTGGCCGATGCCCGACCCGCCCGGAAGATACGCTGGAAAATGGTGACAACATGGCCGCCAAATTTTCCTGGCCTTGGCACCATGGCGAACGAACTGGCGGCGTTGATCGGAGCGATGTCCGCAGGCCGTCTCGAGATAAGGGTGTTCGGCGGTGGCGAGCTGGTGCCTGCGCTGCAGGTATTTGATGCTGTCTCTCGTGGAACAGCGCAGATGGGTCACGGTGCGTCGTATTACTGGAAGGGCAGCGCACCGGCCGCACAGTTCTTTTCGGCCGTGCCTTTCGGCATGAATGCTCAGGAAATGAACGCCTGGCTTTATTACGGCGGCGGGCTCGAACTCTGGCAGGAAGTGTATAAGCCCTTCGGCCTGCGCGCGCGGCCCGCCGGCAACACCGGAGTGCAAATGGGTGGCTGGTTTAATCGATCCATAGATTCTGTGGACGACTTGCGCGGCCTCAAAATGCGTATACCAGGCCTGGGCGGTGAAGTACTGCGCCGCGCCGGAGGCACACCTGTCAACATGCCAGGATCGGAAATTTTTACTTCGCTGCAGACCGGCGCCATCGACGCGACCGAGTGGATCGGCCCCTATAATGACATCGCTTTCGGCCTGCACAAGGCGGCAAAATACTATTACTACCCGGGCTGGCATGAACCGGGCACCACCCTGTAGTGCATTGTCAATGCCGACGCCTACGCGTCCTTGCCCGACGACCTGAAAACAGTTGTTGACTCAGCCTGTGACGCTATAAATAACCGCATGCTGGCTGAATACACCGCCCGCAACGCGGAAGCATTAATGCAAGTCGCCAACGAAGGGCAAATCAGCATCAGGAGTTTCCCCGCAGAGGTTCTCGGCACGCTCCGGCGCTTATCTGACGAGGCCATTGAAGAACTCGCGAAATCAGACGCCCTGGCCCGAAAGACGCGGGATTCTTATGTGGCGTTCTATACCAGGGTGCGGCGCTGGCACGACATCTCCGAGCGTACCTGGCTTAACGTGCGCGCGCCGGACTAACCGTAAATTTCGCCCGGCAGCCAGGTCGCCAGCTCAGGCCACAGACCAAGCAATACCAGCGCCAGCAACTGGATGGCGACAAATGGGAGCACACCGCGGTATATATCGCCAGTGCGCACGGATTGCGGTGCGACGCCACGCAGGTAGAAAAGCGAAAAACCGAATGGCGGAGTTAGAAACGATGTTTGCAGATTGATCGCAATCATGATGCCAAGCCACACCGGGTCGAGCCCCATGGCCAGCAGCACGGGACCGACAATGGGCACGACCACAAACGTGATCTCGATAAAATCGAGCACGAATCCCAGCACAAACATAAGCAGCATGACAGTCAACACTGCGCCGAAGGTGCCACCCGGCAGATCGGCCAGCAGACGGTGCACAGCTTCGTCGCCACCGAAACCGCGAAAGACCAGGGAGAAAACCGACGCTCCGACGAGAATCAAGAACACCATGCTGCTGACCCTGGCCGTCGAGCGCATAACCGAACGCAGCCGCTCCAGATCAAGCTGTCGCTGCACCAGCGCAAGTAGCGTCGCCCCTACTGCGCCAACCGCGGCAGCCTCGGTCGGTGTAGCCAGCCCCGCCAGGATTGATCCCAGCACCGCGAGGATCAGCAACAGGGGCGGCACGAGTACTTTAATTACGCGCCATGCCAGCTGCCCGCCGCCGATGCGCTCGCGTTCCGCCTGGCTCATTGCCGGACAGCTTTGCGGCCAAAACAAGGTGACAGCAAGCTGCCAGAGGATGTAAAGCCCCACCAGCATCAGGCCGGGCAGCAAGGCGCCGGCAAACAGGTCGCCAACCGATACAGTCTCCGGAGAAAATATGCCTTGCTGCAGTTGCGCCTGCTGATAGGCGGCTGACAATACGTCCGCCAGCAATACCAGAATAATGGACGGGGGAATGATCTGACCCAGGGTGCCGGATGCACAGATGGTCCCGGCGGCCAGTGCGGGCGCATAGCCTCGTCTGAGCATGGTCGGCAAGGACAACAGCCCCATGGTGACAACCGTGGCGCCAACGATACCGGTGCTGGCGGCAAGTAACATGCCCACCAGGGTCACCGACAGCCCCAGCCCGCCACGCAGCGAACCAAACAAGGCCGCCAGCGTATCCAGCAGATCTTGCGCGATTTTGGCTCGCTCCAGCATCACGCCCATGAACACGAATAAGGGCACCGCTACCAGGATTTCATTGGCCATGATGCCGCCAAAAATGCGGTTGGGCATGGCCAACAGGAAGCTGGCATCGAAACTCCCGGTAATCACGCCTGCCAGCGCAAAGACCAATGCGGTGCCAGCAAGGCTGAAAGCGACCGGAAATCCCGCGAGCAGGACCAGCACCACGGCGAGAAAAAGCAACAGTCCCGGCATCAGACCTTGCCGCCCTGGGGCTTATCCGTGGCGTTGGTCACAGCACCCGGATTCCGCATCACGACGAAGCTGCGTAACAGCAGGGCGACGCCCTGCACGATCAGCAAAGCCGCCGCAAGCGGAATGGCCCCCTTGAGCAGGTACAGTGCGGGCAGGCCGCCCGGTTCCGGCGAGGATTCGCCAACCCGCCATGACTGGGCAACAAAATCAAGACTCGTAACAAAAATAAAAAGAGCAGTGGGTATGAGTAACAGCAATGTGCCGAGAAGGTCCACCACGGCCCGTGAACGTGCGGACATGCGCCGGTAAAAAATATCCACGCGCACATGCTCGTCGTGGCGCAGCGTATAAGCGGCGGCCAGCAGAAACACCAGCGCGTGCATCCAGATGACGGATTCCTGCATCCAGATAAAGCCGGTGTCAAACAGATAGCGCAACGCCACCACCAGGAAAGTCACCAGCACCATTCCCAGTGTGAGCCAGGAGACCAGCCGTCCCGTGATACTTGTAACGCGATCGATGCCGTCGGCGAGTCGGGAAAGGGGATCGGTTCGCATTTTTGCCCTCGCTCAGAGCTCGAGCATAACTTCCTGTTCTTCAGGCGAGGGCTCGAAGCCGCGGGTATCGTAGTGATCGAAAATGGCACTGACGACTTCTTCAGGGGTATCAACCAGCGTGAGTATCTCCAGGTCTTTTGCGGAAACCGTGCCTTCCTGCACAAGGGTATCTTGGAACCACGCCAGGAGCCCGTCCCAGAAGCGTTTGCCCACCAGGATCACTGGAATATGCCTGGTCTTGCCGGTTTGCACCAATGTCAGGATTTCCATCAGTTCATCCAGGGTGCCAAACCCTCCGGGGAGCACCACATAGGCCGAGGCGTATTTTACGAACATTACTTTGCGCGTAAAAAAATGCCTGAAGTGCATGGAAATATCCTGGTAGGCGTTGGCTAGCTGTTCGTGTGGAAGTTCGATATTAAGGCCGATGCTCAAGGCCTTGCCCTCGCGCGCGCCGCGGTTACCCGCCTCCATCAGCCCCGGACCACCCCCGGTCACAACGCAAAAACCTGCGTTTGACAACTTTTTCGCAATTGCACGCGTAAGCGCATAGTGTGCATGGCCCTCGCCAATGCGTGCCGACCCGAAAATGCTGACCGAGGGACTGATAGACGACAGCTGCTCAAAGCCCTCTACGAATTCAGCCATGATCTGAAAAATCCGCCAGGACTCGCGGTTCAGCAACTCGCGATTTACGGGACGGCGTGCACGCGGATCATCGCTCACGATAGTTCTCCTTGCCCGGGTTGAGACGCCTTCTCCAGGCGTCGCAAAAACACCACCATTTCTTTGGCTGCCTGCAGGTCGCCGCGTTTTTCCGCAACCTTGATGCCTTGTCTGTAAGCGGCCACGGCAGCAGCGGCGTCGCCCGCTTCAGTTGCGGCCTTGCCCAGCAGTTTCCAGGCAGCCGAGTATGCGGGATCGTGTTCCAATGCCGCCTGTAAATGCCGGCGGGCGCGCTCCGGCTGACCGGCGCGCAGGTATTCGTTGCCCAGGGAAAAGCGCAACATCGCGGAGTCCTTGCCGGCCTGCAACATGCTTTCGAGGCGCCCGAGCATAGCCTGGTTGGACACGGGTAACTCAGCGCCGCCAGAAGGCGGGCGTGACCAGCACCAGCAGGGTGAAAATCTCGAGCCGACCCAGCACCATGGCAACAACGCCGACCCATTTAGCAGTCTCCGGCACACTGCGGAAGTTTGCCGCTACTTCACCAAGCCCCGGCCCGAGATTATTCAGACACGCCGCAACGGCAGAAAAAGCGGTGACCTGATTCATGCCGGTACTCATCATCACAGTCATCATGAGGGCAAACAACACCACGTAAACCGAAAAGAATCCCCATACCGCATCCACCACCCTCGGCGGTACCGCCCGCGCGCCGAGCTTGACGGGAATCTCTGCGCTGGGGTGTATGAGTCGCGCCACTTCACGCAAACCCTGCTTGTAAATCAATAGCCAGCGGATAACCTTCATGCCGCCGGCCGTAGACCCGGCACAGCCACCGATGAAGCTCAGGAACAACAACAAAACAGGGACCGCGCCCGGCCAGGCCGCATGATCGGCGGTAGTAAATCCGGTCGTCGTACCAATCGAAACCACCTGGAAGAGGCCTGCCATAAAGGTTTCCAGTGGGTCGTCATAAACTTCAGACCATAACAGCGCAACGACGGCGCCTACGGTTGCCAGTCCCAGTACGATTACAAAAGCGCGAAACTCCGGGTCGAGGCCATAGTGACCAAAATGCACCTTGGGCACGTCGCGACGACGCAGCAATGACAAGTCCAGTTTGTGACGGATGCTGGTCTTTAAAAAATGGATGAGGCGAATATCCTTGACCGAATAGTAATGCAGCGAGAAATTGATGGCGGCAATAAACATGAACACGATTGCGATCAATTCAATGCGCGTGCTCTGGAAATGACCAATGCTGGCATCATGGGTCGAAAATCCGCCGATAGCCACCGTACTGAAGCTGTGCGACAGCGCATCAAAAAAATCCATGCCCGCCAGATAGTAGGCAATACCGCATATGAGGGTCAGTCCAAAGTAAATCCACCACAGTGAGCGGGCGGTGTCTGCGATGCGAGCTGTCAGTTTGGTGTCCTTGACCGGTCCTGGCGTCTCGGCCCGGTAGAGCTGCATGCCGCCAACGCCCAGCATGGGCAGGATGGCGACAGCGAGAATAATGATGCCCATGCCACCCAGCCACTGAAGTTGCTGGCGGTAATACAGGAAGGATTTCGGTAACGTGTCCAGCCCGACCAGGATGGTTGCGCCGGTCGTGGTCAGCCCGGACACCGACTCGAATACCGCATCGGTAAGCGACAATTCCGGCACATGGGAAAGATAGAGCGGTACAGCGCCAAACAGCCCCAGAACCACCCAAAACAGGGCGACGATCAGGAAGCCATCTCTCAGTTGCAGATCTTTCTTGGCATTGCGCGCCGGCAGGTAAACCAGCAGACCAACGATTAAGGTTACAGAAAAACCCTCTACGAATGGCAGCCACTCATCCTGATGTCTCACAAATTCGGTGAGCCCGTTGCCGGCTGCCAGCTGCACGATCAGGGCGACCAGGACAGGTGGCAGCATGGTCAGGCTGAATATCATCAGCAGGCGACCAAAGATATGCTGCACCATGGAGTTTTTCATGGGCTTCAGTATTGGGGTTCGACCTCGAAAAGTCGCTCTACTTCGGGCACATGCTTGCGGTCGGTGATCAGCAGGATGACATGGTCATCGGCCTCGATGACCGTATCGTGGTGAGCAATAATAACGTCATCGCCGCGCACCAGTGCCCCAACCGTGACGCTTTCGTGCAAGCCAAGTTCCTCAATGGTCTTGCCCACCACCAATGAATCCCCACCGCGGCTGTGCACGATGACCTCCAGCGCTTCGGCGGTGCCGCCGCGCAGCGAATGAACCTTGGTTACGTCGCCCCGGCGCACGTGAGCCAGCAATTCTCCAATGGTGATCTGCTGCGGCGAGATCGCGATGTCGATCGCAATTGGCCCGCTTTCAACCATAGCCGCGTAAGACGGCCGGTTTATCAGTGCCATCACTTTCTGGGCGCCGAGGCTCTTGGCCACCATGGCCGAAAGTATATTTGCCTCCTCCGCGTTGGTAACCGCGACGAAGACATCTGTATGCTCGATGTTCTCCTCCAGCATGAGGTCCTTGTCGGCGGCATCGCCATGCAGGACTATCGTCTTGGACAAGCGCTCGGAAATGAATTTGGCTCGATCGCGATCACGCTCAACGAGCTTGACCTGGTTGGTGCGCTCCAGCGTCTGGGCAAGACGAAAACCAATATTGCCGCCGCCGGCAATCACGATACGACGTACCGGATTCTCCAGCTTGCGCAATTCGCTCATAACAACCCGGATATCCTTGCGCGCGGCGACGAAGAAAACTTCGTCGCCTTCGCGCACGACCGTATCGCCGTCCGGCACCAGTATCTCGCGATCCGCACCGCCAGCGCGACCGGTCTTGCGGTAAATCGCCGCCACCCGTGCCTCGGTGTTGGGTATATGTTCCTTGAGCGCCTTGAGTTCCTGCCCGACGAGCAGGCCACCCTTACGTGCGCGCACACCGACCAGGCGCACACGCCCATTTGCAAACTCCAGTACCTGAAAAGCCCCGGGATATTGAATCAGTCGCGCGATGTAATCGGTGACCAGTTCTTCCGGGTTAATGAGTACGTCGACAGGCAGCGCTTTGTTGTCAAACAGCTTGGCGTGGTTTGCATAATCACCGGATCGGATGCGTGCAATCTTGGTCGGGGTATGAAACAAGGTATAGGCAATCTGACAAGCGATCATGTTGGTTTCATCGCGGTTAGTCAGCGCGATCAGCATGTCGGCGTCTTCAGCTCCTGCCCTTGTCAACACGCTGGGATGCGAGCCGTATCCCTCGACGGTGCGGATATCCAGGCGGTCCTGCAGATCCCGCAGCAGCTCTGCATTGACGTCCACCACGGTTACTTCGTTGGACTGCTCGCGTGCGAGGTTGCGCGCTGCGGTGGCGCCCACCTGACCGGCACCCAGGATAATTATTTTCATGGCTTGGCTGACCTGTCGGTGTTCGTCTTCTTAACGCGCAAATTTCCGGGTCATCCCAATTGTAGCGCGTATCCGGGTCTGAACGGGTAATTCTGCATGCGCAGACCTTAAATCACAGTACTTCGAGATTCGCGTAGGCCAGGACCAGCCATTTGCTCCCGGCATCTTCGAAATTCACTTGCACCCGGGCCTGCGCACCCTGGCCCTCATAATTCAGTACCATACCCTCGCCGAATTTGCGATGGCGCACCCGCTGACCAAGTCTGACGCCAGCGGGCGCCGGCTCCCTGAGGCTACTGTGGCTACTGCGGCGACTGCGGCGACTGCGGCTACGAAAAAGTGGCCGCGAGACTTTCACCTGCGGACGTATCTCCTCGATGAATTCGCCGGGAATTTCACCAATAAAGCGCGAGGGATGACCATAGGTATCGTTGCCATGCAGACGCCGCTGCTCTGCATAGGTCAGGTACAACTCCTGCATCGCCCTGGTCATTCCGACGTAGCATAAGCGGCGCTCTTCTTCGAGACCGGCGAGTCCGTCGATGGACCGCAAATGCGGAAACAAGCCGTCCTCCAAACCGCACATGAACACCAGAGGAAACTCAAGTCCTTTCGCGGAATGCAGAGTCATCAATTGTACGCAGTCCTCCCAGGCATCTGCTTGATTGTCTCCCGCTTCCAGCGCTGCGTGTGACAGAAAGGCAGCCAGCAGGGGCACATCGAGTTCCTCGTCGGGCTGGAAGCCGCGTGCTGCGCTCACCAGCTCCTCAAGGTTCTCTATACGTGCTTCACCGCGTTCGCCCTTGTCTTTCTGAAAGTGCGTAATAAGCCCGCTGTCGTGAATTACCCGATCTACCTGTTCGTGCAGATCGAGGTCCCGTGTTGCATCACGCATAGCACGCACAAGGCTCAGGAATGACCTGACCGCGTTCGCCGAACGCGCCGGCAGCACCGACTCGGCCGTCTCCTTCGCCGCCACCCACATAGGAAGCCCGCGGGCACGGGCATGCTCACGAATCTTGCCCAGCGTACTGGCGCCCACGCCCCGCGGCGGGTGATTGACGACGCGTTCGAAGGACGCGTCGTCGTTGGGGTTGTAGACCAGCCTCAGGTAGGCCAGGGCATCCTTGATCTCGGCACGATCGAAAAAGCGCAGCCCGCCATAGACCCGATACGGCATGTTGGCATTGAGCAGGGCCTCTTCAAAGACTCGCGACTGGGCATTGGAGCGGTACAGTATTGCCGCCTCGCTGCGCGAATTGCCCTGGGCAATCCATTCGCGAATCCGATTGATGACAAAGTCCGCTTCGTCGCGTTCATTGAATGCAGAATACAGTCGGATCGGCAGGCCTTCCTTGCCTGCGGTCCAGAGGTTTTTGCCCATGCGCGCCTGGTTGTTTGCTATGACCGCATTGGCGGCACCGAGGATATTGCCGGTCGAGCGGTAATTCTGTTCCAGCTTGACCACGCGGGTGCCCGGAAAGTCCCGCTGATATCGGCGAATGTTCTCTACTTTGGCGCCACGCCAGCCATAAATTGACTGGTCGTCGTCGCCGACCGCGAAAGGCATACCTTGTTTGCCGACCAGCAGGCGCAGCCAGCCGTACTGGATTGAATTGGTGTCCTGGAATTCGTCAACGAGCACATGACGAAACCTGTTCTGGTAGTGCTGCAATAACGGCGGGTTGTCGCGCCACAATTCGTGAGCGCGCAACAACAGCTCTGCAAAATCCACCAGTGACGATCGCTCACAGGCTTCCTGATACACGCCATAAATATGTGCCATTTGCTTGCGCACGGGATCATCGACATCAGCGAGATGTTGCGGGCGCAGCCCTTCATCCTTACGGCTGTTAATAAACCACTGAACCTCTCGCGGGGCGTAGCGCGACTCATCCACGTCGAGTGTTTTGAGTATCCGCTTGATGAGACGCTGCTGGTCATCGGCATCCAGTATCTGGAAATCCTGGGCCAGCCCGGCTTCTTGCCAGTGCATGCGCAGCAAGCGGTGCGCGAGCCCATGAAAAGTCCCCACCCACAGCCCGCTTGCGGGCATGCCCAGCAGTTCTTCGATGCGCCCGCGCATTTCCGCGGCCGCCTTGTTGGTAAAGGTCACAGCAAGCAAGCCTTGCGGCGAAACGTTCTCCACCTGGATCAGCCATGCGACTCTGTGGACCAGCACCCGGGTCTTGCCGCTGCCAGCACCGGCCAGGACGAGCATGGGGCCCGCTTCTGAACTCACCGCCTGACGCTGAGCGTCATTGAGGGGTTCGAGTATCGGTGTCACGTCCATCGTAGTTTTAAAGCCAATCAGAGGTGCGCTCAGACATCTTCGCAGATGTACACGACTACCTCTTGCTCATCCTCGGGCAACTTCATTTGAATTTCATTGCAGGAAGAGAAATCGTACTGCACCGCCTGTGCATGCTCGCAGGACGATGTCCGGCCCATGCTATTGGCATCGAACCAGGCCGGCGGTGTATCTGCAGGATAACCACCAAGACCAAGACTCGCGCGTCGCGCCAGCAGGTCAGAATAAATGCTGCTGGCAAGATCACAGGCAGCCGGCATAACATCCTCGGGCAATTCGGTAGCCGTAAAGTTCATGAAGCCGGGCAGCCCGGCCATTTCCGCGACTGCTTCCCAGGCATATGCCACCACGCCGGGCGGCACTGGTGAGTCTCGCAAAGAGTAATATTGATCGAGTGCCGCGCTTCCCCCGCTTTCGTTTTCGAAATTAAAATCCGGCGATATGAGGGCAATTCTCCCGGACAGCTCCGCAATCTTGAGCATGGCAAATACCGAACCCTGCGCTGCCGCCTGACGATACAATTCCATGGCATCCGCCGGGCGCTCATGCTTGATCCGATCGGCCAGAATTTGCTGGGCCCACATGTCGCCGTTTTCTGCCAGCGCGGCCAGGGTCTCATTATCGTATTGCTGATAGGGTTGATCGAGGATGAAATTTCCATTTGCGTCGGTGCGCGGTAAGCCGCGCGTCGCGGCCCAGGCGCGCAATGGTTCTTCCAGTTGCATATACATTGAAAAAATCAGGGCTTGAATCGAGGCCCGGCCGGTAATCTGCAAAGGGCCGTTGGACGATTTCTCAGCGGTTTTCGCATCTTGCGGCAGCTCGCTTTCTTTTGACATCAGGCTGCTGAGCGGCTCAGACGTATGCTCGACCCGCCCTGGTTTCGCGCTGGCAGGAGTCTGCTGTTCAGCCGGCAAGCTGGCACTCAGCCGCCACCAAAGCAGCACCGCAAATGCAACCACGCCAACAACGGCGATCGACCATTTGTTCAAGACTTCTGTGCGCATAGCTGTTCCGACTCGTGGCCGGTCTCATTCATCTGCTCACAACCACCACAGCAGTGCCAGGTAATGATCGGCCAACAGGGCAGTGAACAGTCCTATCAGATAGGTGACGGAATAGCCAAAGGTGCGCAGTGGCAGGTCCGGCCGCTCACTGCGTAGCAGAATCCAGGCATAGTAAATAAAGATGCCACCCAACAGAACTGCGAACAGCAGATACAAAAGCCCGCTCATGCCTGTCAGCCACGGCAATACGGTAACCAGGACCAGTAACACGGTATAGAAAAAAATCTGCTTCTTGGTGTGGCCGACCCCGTGGGTGACCGGCAGCATGGGCACACCAGCCTTCGCGTAGTCATCGCGCCGGTGAATCGCAAGCGCCCAGAAATGTGGCGGCGTCCACACAAAGATAATCAGGAACAGCAACAAGGCGTGGGCATCGACTGAATTCGTGACCGCTGTCCAGCCGAGCACCGGTGGCGCCGCACCGGCTGCGCCACCAATCACGATATTCTGCGGTGTAGCATGCTTCAGATAAATTGTGTAAATCACTGCATAGCCAATCAGTGAAAGAAAAGTGAGCGTGGCCGTCAGCAAGTTGACCTTTAAGACCAGGATAAGCATCGAGCTGACGCCAAGGACAGCGGCGAAAATCAGGGCGCCGGTTGTTGAGACATGGCCGGTAGGTAAGGGCCGGTTACGCGTGCGCGCCATTTTTTCGTCAAGTCGGCGGTCCAGGACATGGTTGATCACAGCCGCACAAGCTGCCGACATCGCTATCCCCAGGCTACCGAATACCAAAGCCCGCCATGGCACCATTCCCGGCGTCGCGAGAAACATGCCGACCACCGCCGTAAACATGATCAGCGAAACAACTTTGGGCTTGGTCAGCTCAATGTAATCAGCAACAGTTGACTTGAAATCGCGCGTAGTCATGAAGCGTGCATACGCGGCCGCGCCAGGTGATTCAGGGTTACCAAGGATAGCAACAGCAATGCGGCGACCGCGTTGTGTGCCGTCGCCCCGGCCAGAGGTAACCGGGTCAACACTATACCTACGCCCAGGCCAACCTGGATAAGAAGCAAGGCGAGACTTATACCGGCAACGATTTTGAGTCCAGTCAGAAATGGCGCGCGCAACATGTTCAGCAAGATGGCCCCCAGCAACAGGAAGGTTACGACCGCGCCAATGCGATGGACCATGTGGATGGCCACTCGTGCCGACTGATGCAATACCCCACCTTCATAATCGATGCCAAGGCCCCGCCATATAACGAAGCCCTCGCGGAAATCGGCTTGCGGCCACAGCTCGCCCTGGCAAGTAGGAAAGTCAGGGCAGGCAAGTGCCGCGTAATTTGCGCTGGTCCAGCCGCCCAGTGCAATTTGTCCCGTCAATACCAGCAAGGCAAGCAGTGCGAGTGTTCGATGTTGTGCTTGCGGCGCGACCGCCAGCCGCACAGGTCGGCCGCGCAGGTAAAGCCACCACAAGAGCGAGACCGTGGCCATGCCACCGAGCAGATGGGCCATGACGAAGACCGGTTTCAGCAATAAGGTTACAGTCCACATGCCGAGTAGCGCCTGAAAGATAATGAGTCCCAGCAGGCCGGTTGCGAGCGCGGCCTGAAAATCCCGGCGCCACAGGATCGCAGCGACAATCGGAATGCCCACGGCCGGCACCGCAAGAGCGGCGGCCATGCTCACCAGCCATGGCATATCGAGCGCCTTGCCAGCGATGTATGCAAACACGCCGAGCGCTGCGACGAGCGCGGCAACAAGCACGGTGTTACGACGCGCTTTATTGTCCCGGCTGGCCAGCAATGCCAGAACCAGCACAAGCAAGCCCAGGGTTGCAGCGAGGTGGCGATGAATCTGCTCGCGCCAGGTCTTGTCGTGCTCGACAGGTCGCTCGGGGAAGGCCAGGTTGGCTGCCGCCACTTCGTTCTCAGCGGAGGGCCAGGTGACTTGTCCGTAGCAAACCGGCCAGTCCGGGCAACCGAGTCCGGCATCCGACAATCGCACCCAAGCACCCAATACCACGACAAAAAGAGCCAGCAGCGTGGCAAGCAATGCAAGGCGCTGAAATATTGTCGGATTCTGCATCAACCGATCCTTGACAGCTTAAGGAGCCTCTTCAGATCGGCAAGCATACCGCGCATTTCGAATCCGGGGGCGTAGGCCATGATGACATTGCCTAGCGGGTCGACAATGAACACGGGTTCCCTGGCCAGCGCTCCACCGCTCGCCGCCTCGAATTGCAGCAGCAGCGATCGGCCGTACTCGTCGTCGAGACCCAGGGTCGCCAATCCGGGCCCCAGATCACCGGCCGCGGCATTCCCGCCTGGTGCGCCCTCATCATGTAGCAGGATTCTTTCTACGCGTGCCGATTTTTCGCCCAATGCCAGGCGCACGCGGCGTATTTTGTCGAGGGCATCGACACAAGACTTGTCGCAATGCCCCAGCGTGACGTAAACCAACGACCATTTGCCACGGAACGGCCCACCTGGCACAGCAACAGCTACCGACGACTGCGGGGCCCGCAGAGTTACGGGATTATCGAGCAAGCGCCCATGATTTACCGCCCCGCCAGGTCGCCAACCGTCACCGACAAAGTAAAACAACCAGGCAGCAAGGAGAGGTCCCATAAAAAGCCCAGCGAGCAACGGCAGAATCCAGCGCTGTCGCGAACGCCTTCCAGGAACCTGCGCCACCGGTTTCATGCTGCCGCCCGCCTGCGAATATTAAGGGCGACAAATATCACCAACACGGCGCCAGCAAGTG
>JBFGOQ010000049.1:0-16659 GCA_041565075.1 Gammaproteobacteria bacterium | reverse complement strand
CCCGTAAGCGCTTCGGCGCCATGCGCCTGTCATTTCTGGAAGAATCGAGGCGCCTGGATAATCGCCGGATGCACAACAGGCTTGGCGTAGAGCTGCGTTATCCCGATATGGCATCCGGCATCGCTGCCAGCCTGTGAAGTGTCGGCAGCCGTAGTGTCAGACGGCTTGGAATTCAGCCGGTGGGTCGGCTGCGCACGCTGTCGAGCCACTCGAGCATGGGCTCCCAGTGCTCCCAGTCCTTATAGGCGATATAGGGCGGCAACTCGAATATTCCCAGGCCGCGGGTGTAGGCACGCACATAGTTTTGCGCTTCGCGCAAGGCAGCGACATACGCGACCCGCTCCCGCTCGAGGTAGTCCCTGAGATCGTCCCAGGCGAGCGTGTTTTCCTTGACACGGTTGCCGACCAGTCCCAGGCGCGCCTGGTGACCGGACACCCGGCTGGTGTGACGTAACTCCTTGATAAACCGCCGCGATGCATGGATATCGATGGTGGAGGCGAGGACCGGGATGATAACGGTCTCCGCATGACGCAGCAGGGTGGTGAGTTCCTTGCCGTGAGAGCGCGCCGGGGCGTCCATGATCACGACATCGGTGTTGCGCGACAGGCCACGCAGGCCGTGCTCGTAGGCTGCCAGGCCGTGGATCTTTGGCCGGTTATCGGGCCGCATGGACAGCCAGTCCAGGCTGGAGCCCTGTGGATCATAATCGGCCAGGGCAACATTGACCCCTTCTGTGGCGAAATAGGCAGCCAGGTTGGTGGCAATGGTGCTCTTGCCGCAGCCTCCCTTGGCGTTCATAACCATGATATGGCGCATGACGGCCCCTCTTTTTGGCTAGATTGATCGGGGCCCCTCAACTTAGCCCCATCGCACAAAAAAGTCTAATGCCAGGAGGACCGGTCGCAGGTCATGCAAATATGCCGAGGTCGTTGCCACGCGGCTCGTTATAATGTGTGATGACTGGCCCGAGGGTCACATGCAAACATTCATTACAGGCCCGCCATGCCCTTCAAAAATCCCCCCGATGCCGAGATTCGCGAATTACTCGAAAAGGCCCGCACAATTGCAATTGTCGGCTTGTCCGACAAGGCTCACCGGCCCAGCCACGGCGTAGCACGTGCCCTGAGACGATTTGGCTACACGGTGGTGCCGGTCAATCCCACGGTCGAGGAAATACTGGGCCAGGAGTCCTACCCGGACCTGGCAGCGGTGCGCAACGCGGGTATCGAGATCGATATCGTCGACGTGTTTCGCTCGCCCGGACATGTCAGCCCGATAGTCGATGCCTGCATCGAACTTGGGCTGCCCGCTCTCTGGCTACAGGAGGGTGTGATTGCCGAAGACGACGCAACACGCGCAGCCGGGGCCGGCATTTTTACGGTCATGGATCGCTGTATCTACAAAGAACACGTGCGCCTGATCCGGGCGGGTTAAGCATGCGTATTGAATTTCGCAAGATGCATGGGCTCGGCAACGACTTCATGGTAATTGACGCCCGTGAGCAGGCCGTGAATCCGGCAACCATGCCCATTGCCAAACTGGCCGACCGGCGGACCGGTGTGGGCTTCGACCAGCTGCTGGTCCTGGATCGGCCTGACGATGAGCTCGCCCACGCCAGTTACCGGGTTTTCAATGCCGACGGCACTGAAGTCGAACAATGCGGCAATGGGGTGCGTTGCCTTGCCTGGCTGATCGCCAGCGGCGAGGGCTTCAAGGGTCCCGAAATCGTCCTGGCGGGATCGGGCAACAAAGTGGTGGCGCAGCTGCTTGGTGGCAACCAGGTCAGGGTGTGCATGGGCGAACCCGATTTCAGACCCGCCGCCCTGCCATTCGAGGCTGATGACATCGCTGAGCGGCATGTGCTCGAAATTGCCGGCAAGGCGATCGAAATCGGCGCGGTTTCCATGGGCAACCCGCATGCTGTCGTGCAATGGGATGCTCTGGACAGTGCGCCGGTGAATACCCTGGGTGCGGAAATTTCTGTCCATCCGCGATTTCCACGTCAAACCAACGTAGAATTCATGCACATAGCGGACCGGCACCATATAAGTTTGCGGGTGTTCGAGCGCGGCGTTGGCGAAACCCGCGCTTGTGGCAGCGGCGCCTGTGCGGCGATGGCCGTCGGCCGTCGCTGGGGCGTGCTGGAGGAGACCGTGGCTGTGACCCTGCCCGGTGGCACGCTGGAAATCAGCTGGAGCGGGCCGGGCACCGAACTTTATATGGCCGGTCCGGCCGAGGACGTTTACGGGGGATATATCGAGCTATGACTTCCCAGCTCAAGCAGCGCAAGATTATCAAGGGCGGCATATCCGAGGAAGCGGTGGCGCATTACCTCGAATCTCATCCGGAATTTTTTGAGCGCCATTCGGAACTCCTGACGCAATTGCGGGTGCCACACTTGTCCAGTGGGCCCGCCACTTCACTGGTGGAAAAACAAGTGGAGATTCTGCGCCAGCGTAATCGTAAGCTCGATGCCCGGCTCATAGACCTGGTCGAAGTCGCGCGTATCAACACCGATGTTTCGGACCGTATCCATCAGCTGGCCGTGCGCCTGCTGGCTCTGGTCGACCCGCAGGAAATCATAGAAGTTGTCGAGGCCAGCCTGCGCGAAGACTTTCAAGCCGACATGTCGATGATTGTTCTGTTCGGTAAGGTTGATGCGTACGAACATCTGCCGCGCACGCATTATTTTCGCAGCATCACCCGTGACGACCCGGCCATTCGAGCGTTTGCCACTTTCATGGCCACCGGCAAACCTCGCTGCGGTCACCTGCGCGACGCACAACGTAATTTCCTGTTCGGCGATGACAACAGCGAACTCGGCTCGGCGGCTTTGATTCCTCTGGGCGATCATGCCAGCCTTGGCCTGCTGGCCATTGGCAGCCGCGACGAAAATCATTTCAATCCGGCTATGGGCACGGATTTCCTTGGCCGCATCGGCGAAATAGTGAGCACCGCAATCTCAGCATCTCTGAGGCGATGAAAGCGGATCAGGCTGGCTGGATAAACAAGTTTCTCGAGCATTTGTCACGGGAACGACGCCTCTCTGCTCATACCGCCGCTGCTTACAAACGTGATCTTGGCACCCTGCGCAGTTTTTGCGATCAGCATCACATCGATGACTGGACGCGGCTGGACAGCCAGCATGTGCGCAGCTTCGCTGCGGCGTGCCATCGCCAGGGGCTGTCTCCACGCAGTATCCAGCGGCGCCTCTCGGCGGTGCGAAGCTTTTATAAATATCTGCTGCGGGAAGGCGTCACCACGCGCAACCCGGCGCAGGACGTGAGCGCACCCAAAGCACCCAAGCGTTTGCCCAGGACCCTGGATGCCGATCAGATGACGCGCCTGGTGGAGGTTACCGGCGACGATCCACAGGTGGCCCGTGACCGTGCCATTATGGAGTTGCTGTACTCATCGGGGCTGCGCCTGGCTGAGCTGGTTTCTCTCAACATTCCTGACGTAGACATGGCAGATCGCACCGTGCGGGTGACCGGCAAAGGCAACAAGACCCGCATCGTGCCCGTAGGCGAACACGCCCTGGCCGCCTTGCGTGCCTGGCTCAAACAAAGAGCGAATCTCGCGAACCCGGATGAACTGGCGCTGTTCGTGGGCGCTCGCGGTGCACGAATCAGCCCCCGCACTGTACAGTCGCGTGTGCGGCGCTGGGCCACGATCCAGGGTATCGATGCCCGGGTCAGCCCGCACATGTTCAGGCATTCTTTCGCCACTCATGTGCTGGAGTCCAGCGGCGATTTGCGCGCGGTGCAGGAATTGCTGGGTCACGCCAATATCAGCACGACCCAGATCTATACCCACCTTGATTTCCAGCACCTTGCCCGCATCTATGATGAGACCCACCCGCGCGCACGAAAACGCTGAGGTCTGAAAAAAAGCCTGCTGCGGGTACAATGTCCGGCCCGCAGGCAAGGCGCTGAGCCGCCCATGCCCGCCTGGGATAAAAACCCGTTATCGAGGAATAAGCATGAAGCAGTTTCGAGGCACCACCATTCTCTCGGTGCGCCGCGGCAATACGGTGGCGATGGGCGGCGACGGCCAGGTGTCCATGGGCGACACGGTCATGAAGGGCAATGCCCGCAAGGTACGGCGGCTCTACAACGACAAGGTGCTGGCAGGCTTTGCCGGTGGCACTGCGGATGCCTTCACGCTGTTCGAGCGCTTCGAGGGCAAACTGGAGCAGTACGGCAACCTTACCCGGGCCGCTATTGAGCTCGCCAAAGACTGGCGTATGGACCGCATGCTGCGCCGCCTGGAAGCGCTCTTGTGCGTGGCCGACAGCAAGAATTCATTCGTCATCTCGGGCAATGGCGACGTCATCGAGCCGGAGCACTCACTGATGGCGATTGGTTCCGGTGGCGCCTATGCCCAAGCTGCCGCCCGCGCCCTGATTGAAAACACCGACTTGTCCGCACGCGAAATCGTGGAAAAGGCCCTGCATATCACAGCGGACATCTGCGTCTACACCAACCAGCAACTCGTCGTCGAAGAACTCGGCGCCTGAAGCGACAGGAAATTATGTCTCAGATGACACCAAGGGAAATTGTCCAGGAGCTGGACAAGCATATTATTGGCCAGGAAAGCGCCAAACGTGCTGTTGCGATTGCGCTGCGCAACCGTTGGCGCAGGCTGAATGTCGATGAACCGCTGCGCAGCGAGATAACCCCCAAGAACATTCTCATGATCGGGCCGACCGGCGTTGGCAAGACCGAAATTTCCAGACGCCTCGCGGCGCTGGCCAGCGCACCGTTTATCAAGGTCGAAGCGACCAAATTTACAGAGGTTGGTTACGTGGGCCGCGAAGTGGATTCCATCATTCGGGATCTTACTGACGTTGCAGTCAAACTGACGCGCGAGCAGGAAATGGCCAAGGTAAAAAGTCGCGCTGAAGATGCCGCAGAAGAACGTATTCTGGATGCGCTGCTGCCGCGTGCCCAGGGCGCGCCGACAGAAGCCGGCGACAGCAGCGAAACACGCCAGAAGTTTCGCAAGATGTACCGCGAAGGTCGCCTGGATGAAAAGGAGATCGAGATCGACGTGCGCAACACGCCAGTAAGTGTGGACATCATGGCGCCGCCCGGTATGGAAGAGATGACCAGCCAGTTGCAGTCGATGTTTCAGAATATGGGCGGCGCTCGCACCTCCAGGCGCAAGCTGCCCATCGACCAGGCGCGAAAATTGCTTATCGAGGACGAGGCTGCCCGGCTGGTCAACGAGGAAGAGATCAAGGCGCAGGCGCTTAACAACGTCGAACAAAACGGCATAGTGTTTATCGACGAACTCGATAAGGTGGCCAAGCGCTCTGAACACGGCGGGCCGGACGTGTCCCGGGAGGGTGTGCAACGGGACCTGCTGCCACTGGTCGAAGGCTGCACCGTGACCACCAAGTACGGCATGGTCCGGACCGACCACATACTTTTCATCGCCTCCGGGGCCTTCCACATGGCGAAACCGGCGGACCTGATTCCGGAACTGCAGGGGCGCCTGCCAATCCGCGTGGAACTCGCGGCGCTCAAGGCCGAGGAGTTCGAGCGCATTCTTACCGAGCCTGACGCGTCGTTGTCGGAACAGTACCAGGCGCTGATGGGCGCTGAAGGCATGTCGCTTAGCTTTGCCGGCGACGGCATCCGGCGCATAGCCGAGATTGCTTACAATGTTAACGAGCGCACTGAAAACATCGGTGCCCGGCGCCTGCATACCGTTATGGAACGTTTGCTGGAGGAAATTTCCTTCAGTGCTGCCGATAGCAGCGGACAAAGCATCATCATCGATGCCGCCTATGTAGACGAACATCTCGCTGAGCTCGCAGCGGATGAAGATTTGAGCCGCTACATACTCTGAGTAGACCGACATGCAAACTCCTGAGACTCCAAACCCGACGGAAATCAGGCTGCATCAGCAGTCCAGGGTATTGGAGGTGCGCTTCGAGGACGGCAAACGCTTCGAGCTGCCCTGCGAATATTTGCGTGTGTATTCGCCTTCGGCCGAGGTGAAGGGGCATGGCAAGGGGCAGGAAATCCTGCAGACCGGCAAAGAAAACGTAAATATTTCAGCGATTGAGCCGGTGGGGCAATATGCAGTGCGATTAATTTTCGACGACGGCCACGACACCGGTCTGTACTCATGGAAACTGCTGTATTCGCTGGGATGCGACCAGGACAAAAACTGGCGAGATTATTTGCAGCGCCTCGCAAAGGCAGGCCAGCAACGTAAGTCGGGCAACGCGGGAGAGTAACTTCCTGATGAGCGGGCACAGCAAGAAAAAACCAGAGAAAACCGCCGACTTCGGTTTCCAGCAGGTGCCATGGGAAGAAAAGGCAAGCCACGTGCGGGGTGTGTTTGATTCCGTAGCGGGTAAGTATGACCTGATGAATGACCTCATGTCATTCGGTGTGCATCGCTTGTGGAAACGCTTCACGCTTTCGCAGACTGGCTTGCGGCCTGGCAACTCTGCCCTGGATGTGGCGGGAGGAACCGGCGATATCGCCAAAGGGCTTGCGCGGCAGGTGGGTAAGGACGGCAAGGTCATCCTCTCGGACATTAACCCGGCGATGCTGGAAGTGGGTCGCGCACGGTTGACAGATGCCGGCATCGCGGGCAACGTCGAATTCGTAATTGCCGATGCCGAAGACCTGCCCTTCGACGACGACAGCTTCCATTGCGTAACCATTGCCTTCGGCCTGCGCAACGTTACCGACAAAGACGCGGCGCTGCGCTCCATGTTCAGAGTACTGAAACCCGCTGGCAAAATGCTGGTTCTGGAATTCTCTAAACCGATGGTGCCGGGGCTGGCGCCTGTTTACGATCAATATTCTTTTAAAGTCTTACCAGTCATAGGCAAACTGGTTGCAGATGACGCAGACAGCTACCGCTATCTGGCTGAATCAATTCGCCAGCATCCGGATCAGGAAAAGCTCCGCACCATGATGAGCGCGGCGGGCTTCGAACGCTGCGAATATCACAATCTCAGTGGTGGTATCGTCGCCCTCCACACCGGCTACAAGCTGTGAGGGACGCATGATCCCGGATGCATTACTCGCCCCCATGCAAGCGACCCTGAATCGCAACATTGGCATGTCTACGCCGGCGCGCCAGCATGCCCGAGAACTGGATGGCCGTCGGATCGTCATTCACAGTGCCGACATTGGCCTCGACCTCTCGTTTGAATTCAATGAAGAAGTTGTCGAACTGAGCACGCGTTCGGGTGAGGACGCCGACTGCATCATCGAGGGCAGCCCCCTGACTCTGCTGAGACTTGCAGGCAGCGAACCCGAGGCGGCCTTTCGCGACGGCTCTGCCGATGTGCGTGGCGATGCATTGGTGGCGCAGGCCTTTCAGAAGTTTCTCAAGTTCGCGCGGCCCGACTGGGAGGAGGAACTGTCCCGTATCGTGGGCGATGTTGCCGCGCATCAGCTGGTGCGCGGATTCAAGGACATACTCAATTGGGGGCAGCGTTCCTCTGCTGCAATGGCGCAGAATGCGGCTGAGTTTTTCCAGGAGGAAAGTCGCGACTTGCCGAGTTCCACAGAGGCACAACATTTCATGGAGGATGTAGATATGCTCCGCGAGCAGGCCGACCGACTGGAAGCGCGCCTCACGGCACTTGAAAAAGGCAAGCAGGTTTGATCCGTCCGCGCAATCTCTTCAGGCTGCTGCACATCCACCGGGTGCTGATGGAGCATGGTCTCGATGAAATTATTGAGGCAACACACCTGTTCCGCCCTCTCACGCTGCTTGGCTACCTGAATCCGACTAACTGGGGCAACAAGAAAAAAGAAGGTCCGCGTGGTGAACGCATGCGCCTGGCGCTAATTGAACTTGGGCCTATTTTCGTCAAGTTTGGCCAGGCCCTTTCCACGCGCCGCGACATGCTGCCGCTGGATATCGCCGACGAGCTTGCAAAACTCCAGGACCAGGTGCCGCCCTTTTCGGGAAAGACCGCACGGCAAATCGCAGAAAAGGCCTATGGCCAGCCTATGGAAGAGGTTTTTGCCAGGTTCGAGGAAGCACCGCTGGCCGCCGCCTCAATCGCCCAGGTGCATAGCGCAACACTTAAGGGTGGACAGGAAGTCATTATCAAGTTGCTGCGCCCGGGCATGCGGGAGCAGATCGCCCGTGACATTGATTTGCTTTACGACCTGGCAAAGCTGGCCCGACGATATTGGCCACAAGCGCGACGATTCAAGCCTGTGGAGGTCGTGGCCGAATACGAAAAGACCGTTCTGGACGAACTGGACCTGATGCGAGAGGCCGGCAACGCCGCACAGTTAAAGCGAAATTTTGCGGGCTCGGACCTGCTGTATGTGCCGGAAGTCTACTGGGATCTATGTAAGCCGCAGGTCATGGTAATGGAACGCATCCATGGTGTACCCATAAGCGAAGTGCAGACATTGAAATCCCGCGGCACCAACATGCAAGTGCTGGCCGAAAATGGTGTGGAAATATTTTTTACCCAGGTATTTCGCCACAACTTCTTCCATGCCGACATGCATCCGGGCAATATTTTCGTTGATGTCTCAGATCCGCAAGCGCCGCGCTACGTAGCGGTTGACTTTGGCATCGTTGGTACTCTGGCGCCAGGCGATCAGCACTATCTCGCCGAGAATTTTCTGGCTTTCTTCAAACGTGACTACCACCGCGTAGCCAAGTTGCATATCGATTCGGGTTGGGTGCCGCCAGATACCCGCGTCGATGAATTTGAAACCGCTATCCGCACCGTGAGCGAACCGATCTTCAATAAGCCTCTAAAGGATATCTCCTTTGGCCAGTTCCTTGTGCGGTTGTTCGATACTGCGCGACGCTTCAATATGGAAGTGCAGCCGCAACTCGTGTTGTTGCAAAAGACTCTGCTTAACATCGAGGGCCTGGGCCGACAGCTTTATCCGGATCTCGATCTCTGGCAAACCGCATATCCCATACTTGAGGAATGGATGAAGGAGCGGGTCAGTGGGCGCGCCGCGCTGAAACGAATCCGCGACCAGTTGCCGGAACTCGGCGAATCATTGCAGGAATTTCCCCAGCTGGCACAGTCACTGCTGCAGCAAGCCAGTGAAGGCAAGCTGCAATTCCAGGTGACCGTCCCTGAACTGGGCAAACTCAGGGAAGATCAAAAGGCACAGGACCGCCGCAGTTTCTGGACCATTACGGCAGCCGCCACCCTGGTCGCATCGGCGCTCATGATCGGCCTCGATGCCACACCCGAATGGCCTGCCTGGATACTGGGCATTGCGGCCCTCGTAACCTTGTATCAAAACCGCCCCTGAGTCGCATCTGCAGGCGCCACCCGGGTTGCAGCAAAGGCTGCGAGACCACCCCCCCGCTAACTAAGTACATTCCACATGGCCCCAGGGTAAGGAAACTGGAAACATATAATCGGGCCAGGGATGCGGTATCCAACGGCGCATCAGCGGGCTTTTGGGCAATGGCTTCTGAATCAAAAAGTAAACTGTCATGACAACACTTGAATCACAAAATCTTCCGGTTAGCGCACAAACAAAATTCGTCTACTCATTTGCAGAAGGCGATGGCCACGACAAGAAGCTGCTGGGCGGTAAGGGCGCTAATCTCTGTGAAATGACCCAGATTGGCCTCAATGTGCCACCGGGTTTTGTGATTTCCACGGCAGCCTGTCTCGACTACCTCGAAAACCCGCAAAAAAATCTGCCCGCTGGCCTGATGGAAGAAGTTCGCGTGCAGATGAAGGCCTTGGAGGCGGCCACCGGTAAGAGTTTTGGTGACCCGGCGCACCCGCTGCTGGTTTCGGTTCGCTCGGGATCAGCCCTGTCTATGCCAGGCATGATGGATACCATACTCAACCTGGGACTGAATCGGGACACTCTGAACGGACTGATTCGTCAGACTGGCAACGAACGTTTCAGTTACGATGCGTATCGCCGCTTTATCCAGTTGTTCGGAAAAGTCGCGCTCGGCGTGCCTGACGAATGTTTCGACGAACCTTTCGAAGCAATCAAACAGCGGGAGGGGGTCAAGGCAGACCTCGGTCTCAGCGCCGGCCAGCTGAAAGAGATCAGCGATGTATTCCTCGGCGTGATACGCGAACGCACAGGCAAACCGTTTCCCGACGATGTCTTCGCGCAGCTTGAGATTTCGATCAAGGCCGTTTTTGACTCCTGGATGGGTAAACGCGCGGTGGATTACCGGCGCGAGTTTCATATCACTCCCGACATGGCAAACGGCACGGCAGTGAACGTTGTCACCATGGTATTTGGCAATATGGGCGACGACAGTGCCACCGGCGTCGGCTTCACCCGCAATCCGGGCACCGGTGAGAATCACATGTATGGAGAGTACCTGGTAAATGCCCAGGGTGAGGACGTGGTCGCGGGCATACGTACGCCCAAGCCTGTGCAGGAAATGGCGAGGGAGATGCCAAGCCTGTATCCGCAACTCGTCGAACTGCGCGACAAGCTGGAAAGCCACTATCACGAGGTACAGGATTACGAATACACAATAGAAAAGGGCACGCTGTACTGCTTGCAGACGCGCAACGCCAAAATGAATGCCACCGCCATGGTGCGCACTTCCGTCGAGATGGTTGCCGAGGGCCTGATTACACGCGAGCAGGCCCTCTTGCGAGTCGAGCCGGAACTGCTGGAACAGCTACTGCATCCGCGCCTCGATCCGACCGTCAGCCTGCATGCTGCAGCCCAGGGCCTGCCCGCCTCGCCGGGTGCAGCCTCGGGCAAAGTCGTGTTTGACGCCGACCGCGCGGAACTCATGGGGCGTGCCGGCGAAGACGTCATACTTGTACGGGAAGAAACCAAGCCGGAAGACATCCATGGCTTCTTCGCATCTAACGGCATACTGACCAGTCGTGGCGGCAAGACTTCACATGCGGCAGTTGTGGCCCGCGGCATGGGCAAACCTTGTGTCGCCGGTGCAGAAGGCATTCATGTCGATACCAAGAGCCGACTCGCTCGCATCGGTGACACCGTGCTGCGCGAAGGTGATGTCATAACGATCGACGGCGGCAATGGCCACGTCTACCTGGGTGAGATTGCTACGGTCGAACCCGAATTCTCCGACGAACTTCGTACCTTGCTGAGCTGGGCCGATGAGCTGGCCCCGCTTAAGGTTATGACGAACGTCGATACGCCGGATGCTGCCGCCCGGGCCGTCGAATACGGGGCCATGGGGATCGGCCTGTGCCGCACCGAACGCATGTTCAACGCACAGGAAAGACTGCCTGTGGTGGTGGACATGATCCTGGCCAATACGGCACAGGAGCGTCAGCAGGCACTCGATAAGTTACTGCCCATGCAGCGCGCCGATTTCAAAGCATTGTTCGAGGTCATGGCACCACGCCCGGTAACCATTCGCTTGCTGGATCCACCCATCCACGAGTTTCTGCCCAGCGAGCGGCAGCTCGAACAACAGCTGGGCAACCTGCAGCAGCTGCGCGCCTCGGCTGAAGGTTTGCAGGACCTGATGGGCGGACTGCCGGCAGGAACCCCAGCGAGTTTGCCACTGGACCAGCTCAATGTTGCCAGCATTGATGATGCGATCGCGCGCAAGGAACTCATGCTGCTCAAGGTTCGGGAACTATTCGAGGTCAATCCCATGCTTGGTCATCGTGGTGTGCGCCTGGGGCTTACTTACCCGGAAATTTACGATATGCAGATTCGTGCGGTGCTTGAAGCAGCCGCTGAATGTATGGCGGCTGGCGTTGAGGTACATCCGGAAATCATGGTCCCGCAAGTATGTACTTCACAGGAGTTGATCCGGGTCAAATCCCGCGTCGACCAGATCCAGCAGCAAGTCGAATCTGACTCAGGCATCGATGTCGACCTCAAATTCGGCACCATGATTGAAGTAGTTCGTGCCTGCATGCGTGCCGAAAGTCTCGCCAAGCACGCCGAGTTCTTCTCTTTCGGCACCAATGATCTGAGCCAGGCTACATTTTCCTTCTCACGGGAAGATGCGGAGAACAAATTCCTGCCCATGTATAACGAGAACGATATCCTGCAAGACAACCCGTTCGAGGTCCTGGATGTGAAAGGCCTGGGGCAGTTGATGAAAATTGCTGTGCAATGGGGCCGTCGTTCGCGCCATGACCTCAAGGTTGGTATCTGCGGCGAGCAGGGCGGACACCCGGCCTCTATACGATTCTGCAAAGAGATTGGCCTGGATTATGTTTCCTGTTCACCGCCGCGCGTGCCGATCGCCCGCCTGGCCGCTGCCCAGGCCGCCCTGGAGCGTCAGTAATCCGCAGCGCGTCGGCAGATTTGCAGCGCCCCGGGGTAGGCTTTTTATTGCCGGCTTCAACGCCGCAGGATCTGCTCCTGAGTTGCAGCGGCAGATCAGGACCCGCGCACCAGCTTCAGAAGCCGCGCCCCCTTGCCGTCTTCCAGAACCCACAGGGCACCATCGGGACCTTGTTCCACTTCACGGATGCGTTCCCCCATATCGATGCGTTCCGCTTCGCGGGCATTCTCGCCCGTAAATTCAACGCGGATGAGCGCCCGTGATTTCAGACCGCCGATAAAACCATCGCCGCGCCATTCGGGAAACATGTCACCTGAGTAAATAACAAAACCCGCCGGCGCGATGACCGGCGTCCAGGTAATCCTGGGTGCAGCGAATTCCGGACGTGTGTCGTGATCCGGGATGCGTCGGCCATCGTAGTGATCACCGTTAGAAACTATGGGATAACCATAGTTCTCGCCCTTGATAATCAGATTGAGCTCATCACCGCCCGCGGGACCCATCTCGTGCGCCCAGAGTTTGCCGTCGGCATCGAAAGCAATGCCCAGTGGATTGCGCTGCCCAAGACTCCAGATTTGCGCAGTGACGCCACCCTGATCATAAAAAGGATTGTCTTTGGGGATGCTGCCATCCTCGTGCAGGCGAATTATCTTGCCCATGCTGCTTTGCATATCCTGGGCCGGCGTGAACTTCTGGCGGTCGCCGGAAGAAATAAACAAATAGCCGTCCTTGTCGAAAACCAGGCGGTGTCCGTAATGGCCGCGCCCGCTGACTTTAGGATGTTGTCGCCATATCACCTCGAGGTCTTTAAGCTCGCCAGCCTCACCATTGAAAGACAATCTTGCCCTGGCCACTGCGGCCCCGCGCACGTTGCCGTCGCCCGCCTCCGCATAACTGAGGTAAATGATTCCGTTATAGGTAAATGATGGGTGCAGGATGACGTCACCGAAGCCGCCCTGGCCGCCATAAGCGACTTCGGGTACGCCTTCGATGGCAGCCGATTTTCTGCCATCCGGCCAGACCCGGCGCAGGGTGCCGGCCTTCTCGGTGACCAGCAGACTACCGTCCGGGAGAAAGGTCATTGCCCAGGGCTCATCGAGACGGGTAATCGTCTGCTTGGTGAATGAAGGACCAGCAACAGCCTCGCCGCTCACGCCAGATGTGTTGCTTGCCGCCGCAGAGCTCATCGTGCCCTGATCATTGGCACAAGCATTCATCCCCAGAACGGTCGCAATTAACACCAGGTATCGCAATACCACACTCCCTAATCGCGAAAAATCTCGCTCTGGCAGACATTGCCCGGCCCGTCTGCGGCGCAATATGCTTTAACATCCGGACAATGGGAATATACCGCAAGAGTGCCTTGCTCTCCCTGTTGCGCCTGCGACTCGAGCGGGATCGCGGCGAGGACTGGCAAGTTCTGCAGTCACGTGACCGTGGCTGGTTCCTGACGCAGGCAAGCCATTCGCGTTGGTATTTGCTGCGCGAATGGCTCGCTGAATTCGGTAACACGCGGGCCGGTGGACTGTCGCTGCCGGTGCTGCTTATTAATATCGCGGGGTTCATTGCCGGATTTGCGCTGGTGGCGGGTCTGCTCGAATTCAGGAGCTTCGAACGTATAAACCTGCTGTGGTTTCTGGTCCTGGCCGTGGCATTGCCATTTATATTCTGGTTGCTGAGCCTGGTCATTGCCACCGGGCGCGGCGGTTTCCCGCTTCTTGCCCTGCTCGAACATCGCGCACCCGGCTGGATGCAAAATGCCACCCTTTTCCCGCTCCTGAGGCGCACAGCCGTCGTGCTTGGCCAGCAGGTTTCACTGGTGTTTGCTAGCGGCATGCTGGTTGCGTTTGTCTTGTACCTGCTGGTGACCGATCTCGCATTTGGCTGGTCATCAACGCTCGATATCAGCGCCGTGTCCCTGCACAAGCTCACTACAATTCTCGCGTTGCCCTGGCAGGGTCTTTGGCCTGAGGCTGTACCCGAGCTCGCGCTGGTCGAGCAGAGTCGCTATTTTCGCAGCGCCCCCACGGTAATCGTGGCACCGGCCGAGCTGGGACAATGGTGGCGCTTCCTGTTCATGTGCATGATTGTCTACGTGTGGCTGCCACGCCTTGTTTCTTATGCCTGGCAACGCTGGATGCTGGCCGGCATGCAGAGCAATTGTTTCGAGAGCGACGCGCTGATCGGCGGCTGGTGGCAACGCCTGCAGAGCGGCTCCGTCAGTCAACAGGCCGAAGCCGTTCAGCAATTGGGTCAAGCCAGGGAAATAACCAGCACTGTTGAGCGACTGCCGGTATGCCCGCATGTCGTGCTATGGGGAACATGGCAGGACGAACACTGGCACCCGGTAAAAGAAGCCTTACACGTGAAGATCCCGGAGTTTCAGCTATACAAGGTGAAGGACAGGAAGTGGCGAACAACCACCATCGAGAGCGTGCTGCAGAACCCTGCTGATACAGCCCTGATTGTCTGCAAAGGCTGGGAGCCACCGACCGGAGAATTGGCGGACTTCTGCCGAGCCATCGAAAGCGGTACCAGTGCCCGCTACTTGTGGCCCTTGCCGCTGGCCGGCATGGTGCCCGAACGTGTTGCAGCGCTCAATCGATCCTGGCGGGCGTTTATCCCGACGCTGCCTGAGAGTTTCAACCTGTATGCGGGCCAGCCCGATGACTGAGCACCCCGTATTTGCAGTCGTCGGGCATCCCAACAAGGGCAAATCTTCGGTGGTCGCGACTCTGACCCAGAACGACGAAGTCGAAATTTCGCCGGTCTCGGGCACGACCCGCGCGGCGCAGCGTTTTTACCTGAGACTCGACGCCGAGATCCTGCTGGAACTGGTCGACACGCCCGGTTTTCAGCGCCCGGCGTCGTGTTTGGACTGGTTGAATCAAGTACAAGTCAGCGCCGATCAGAAGCAGCTTCGGGTGCACGATTTCGTCGCCAACTTTTCGGCATCGGGGCAATTTACAGATGAGGTGGAGCTTCTCACTCCGATCATGGCGGGCGCCGGCATTATCTACGTGGTGGACGGATCCTTGCCATACAGTGCCGAGTACGAAAGCGAGATGGAAATTCTGCGCTGGACCGGGCAACCGCGCCTGGCGCTGATCAATCCGATCGGTGGCGACGACTTTGTGAGTGACTGGGACAATGCACTCAACCAGTACTTCAGCCTGGTGCGCGTGTTCGACCCCTTGCATGCCAGCTTCGACCAACACTTGCAGCTACTCAACACCTTCGCTCAACTGACGCCCGCGCGACGCGACCGGCTCGAGCGCGCAATTGCTTCTTTGCAAAAACACCGCGAGGTAAAACTCGACCAGGCTGCGCGTGTCATTGTCGACCTGCTATACCGGCTCCTGGTGTTCAGTGTCAGCCGACCGGCCCTGATCGATGACAACGACAAACTGAGCGCAATACTGCCCGATGAGTTAAAGCGCTTTAACAAGCAGCTCAATGCCATGGAATCCGAAAGTCGGCGCCAGGTGGAAGCGCTGTTCGGGCATCACCGGGTAAACGCGGCTATCTCGCGACTGGCATTCGAGCACGGCGATCTCATGGACCTCGAACAGTGGTCATTATGGGGTCTGGAGAAAAGACAGCTCGTGTTGGCCAGTGCTGGCGCCGGCGCCGCTGTTGGCCTCATCGGCGATGCTGCGGTCGGCGGACACAGCCTGATGCTGGGTACCCTGGGCGGCGGCATCATCGGTGGCTTGTCCGGCTGGCTGGGCACGGATCGCCTGCAAGACAAGCTCCCCAGGTGGTTGCAGGAGAACGCAAGAAAGAAGGTGCTGGGCCCGGTCAAGGACCCCAACTTTGTATTTGTGACCCTGGGCCGCAATCTTGCGCATGCACGGGCAATGCTAAAGCGCAGCCATGCGCAACGTGATGATCAGGCGCGCATCGCCGATCAGGACGAAAGCATGAGAAAACTCGATGCAAAAGAGCAAATCATGGTCCTCAAACTTGCCCACCGGCTGCGCAAGCAGGGCTTGAGCGGCAACGCCGCGCGTGAACTCGAAACATGGGTTGGCAAAAAACTCCGCATGTGAGGGGAACAATCTGATTTTCAGTGCTTACTTGGAACCGGCATTTGTGCTGCGATAATTATGGCCATCAACAGACGCAAATTTCTCACCAGCAGCGGTGCTTTAGCTTCATCGCTTGCTATCCAGAGTCTGCTTCCTGCCTGGGCCCGCAGCGTGGCGACGGTTTCGGGTGCGCGTGCTGCGACCTTGAGCGGTACGGACTTCGATCTGCATGTCGCTCGCACGTCCGTGCGCATTGATGGCACACAGGGCCATGCGATCACTATGAATGGCACGGTGCCCGCACCCCTGCTGCGCTGGCGCGAAGGCGACACGGTCACGCTGCGTGTTCACAACCAGCTGGACGAGGACACATCCATACACTGGCAT
>JBFGOQ010000048.1:0-17285 GCA_041565075.1 Gammaproteobacteria bacterium | reverse complement strand
TATTTTTGTCTTCGGCATGGGAGTGTCCGGTTGCGGGAATCCCGACGGCATTCGTCAGATAGCATCGAGCTCATGCTGCCACCGGATACGCGGCAGCTGTCTTTTCGCCTCGTACATGATGATGATCACGAGGTTATCCGCTGGATTTATGCGGATCCCGTTGCACGACGATTCCTGCCGGACCTGGCAACGACCGGCGGCATACAGTCTTTCATCGACCGCCAGATCGCACGCTATGAGAAGTTCGGGTATGGCATCTGGATTCTCCAAGCACTAAATGATGGCCGCGTGATTGGCGCGGCCGGCCTCACCTGGCAGGATACTGACCACGGTGAGGTACTCGAAGTTGGCTATGGGCTCGCCAGCAAGGAACGCGGCAACGGCCTGGCGACAGAGGCCGGCAAAGCATGCCTGGCATTCGGCTTCAATGTGCTGGGGGTGGGGCGTATCGCGTCGCTCGTACATGCCGAAAACCTGGCGTCGCGTAAAGTCGCAGAACGTCTGCACGCTCACCACCGGGTATTTGTCCACCCGCGCCTCGGCGAGGGATTCATAATGTATTACACGGATATCGGCGATCATGAAATCTGAACTGGAAAAAGCGCCTGGTATCGGACCGAGCATCGCCAGAGACTTACACGATCTTGGTATTACCAGTATCTCGTCCCTGGCGAAGCAGGATCCCGAGAGACTCTTTCAATCACTTTGCGAGCTGCGTGGCGAGAAGATCGATCGATGCGTTTTGTATGTTTTTCGATGCGGCGTATACTTTGCGTGCCACACTAAACACGATCCGGAACTGCTTAAGTGGTGGAACTGGAAAGACACGGCAACGAAACCAAATTGACAGCGCGGAGTAAATGACAATGGCCCAGGTGCTCGGGATAGGGGGCGTATTTTTCAAGTGCCGCGACACCAAAGCGCTGGGCGAATGGTACCAGAAGTGGCTGCAGATGCCGGTAGAGCCGGAGTTCGGCGGCGCATCCCTTAAACCCACAACAATGCCAGCCAACAGCTTCACTGTCTGGGGACCGTTCAAAGAAGAGACGAATTACTTCGATCCTTCGGCGCGACCATTTATGATCAATCTTGTAGTAGACGATCTTGACGAGGCCCTTAATCAGGTTGCCGAGGGCGGTGCCACCGTCATTCAAGACATTCAGGAAGAAGAATATGGTCGCTTCGGCTGGTTTATCGACCCGGAGGGTACCAAGATCGAACTATGGGAACCGCCAGCACGCAACGGGTGTGACGACAGCAAATCGTCGGGGTCGGAAGTCTAGGATAAGAAGCCAATGAGTGTCATCAATCGCGATAATGCCGAGCATTACAAATGGGGCAAGAACTGCGATGCCTGGCACCTGCTGCGAACACGGCGGCTCAGCATTGTCGAAGAGCGGGTCCCGCCCGGCGATTCTGAAACGCCTCATTATCATCGCTATGCGACTCAGCTGTTTTACCTGCTGCAGGGCCGGGTACGATTCTCGCTGGCAACGGAAACTGTGAACATGTCACCCGGTGATTCGGTGCATGTCATGCCCGGGGTCGTGCACCAGCTGGAAAATACCGGCGACACCGATGCGGTGCTGTTGGTCGTATCAAGCCCTGAAAGCCACAGTGACAGGTTCGAAGCTCACCAAAGGCAACGACGCGATTAGCACACCAGCGACGGCTCGCCTGTTGGCTTAGCGTTGTTCCGCAACCTGGCGGATATCGCTCAGGTCCTGCTTCAGCGCTTTACGAATCGACCCGTTGAGCATAAAACTCATCAAAGTCATCAGTCTGGCTGCAACCGTGGTGGGCTTGGCAGAAAACTGCATCGTCAAATCCGTACCGCCGCTGGCATCATCCAGGCTCACGCGGGTGGTATAGATCGCACCATGGTTTTCAGCCTTGGTCTCATACCAGCGCCCGGGTTCTGCTGCAGTGACCCACATCGTTTCGGTTGCCTCCTTGCCGAAAAACACGCGCTTTTCTTTCCATTTCAGACCGACTATTCCAGTCTCTGGCTTTTCCAGGACTTCCACGGAAGTGATACCGGATATGTTGTCAGCCCAGCTATCGGCATCGGTCACAATACCCCAGACGCGGTCCCGCGGCGCATTGATATGTTCATTAACCGTTACGGCCATTTGACCACCCCCCGGTAAGACGTGAAAACAGCACATTGCTCTGGAAATAATAGCCCAGTCTGAGGAGTTTGCATGGTGGGTCACCTGCGCTGGCAGAAAATCTCCAGCCGCCTGGCTTAGTCGCGTATGCCGATGCCACGGTTGAGCAAGTACATGCTGAATGAATACAGCCCGGCAATAAACAAGCCTATGATGAGATAAGCCCGGCCAATGGGAATGTCGGAAACCCCAAGGAAGCCATAACGAAAGGCGTTGACCATATAAAGAATGGGATTCGCCAACGAAACCTTTTGCCAGAAATCCGGCAGCAATGAGATAGAGTAGAAAACACCGCCCAGGTAAGTCAGCGGTGTCAAAATGAACGTCGGTACTATGGAAATGTCGTCGAATTTCCTGGCATAGATGGCATTGATAAAACCACCCAGCGCGAACACCACGGCGGTCAGCAGCACCACGGATATTGTGATCAGCGGATGCGCCACGCGCAGCTCGGTGGTAAAGAAAAGTGCGATTACAGTCACCACAATGCCGACCAGAAGACCGCGCGCCACTCCACCCGCAATATGGCCCAGCAGGATCACCGAATTGGGCATCGGAGATACCAGCATTTCTTCAATATGTTTGCCAAACTTGGCGCCAAAGAAGGATGAAACCACGTTGCCATAAGAATTAGTGATCACCGACATCATGATGAGCCCCGGTGCAATGAACTGCATATAATCGAAGCCGCCCATGACACCGATACGACTACCAATAAGGTTGCCGAAAATAATGAAGTAAAGAGTCATGGTTATCGCCGGCGGCACCAGCGTCTGAATCCAGATACGCAGGACCCGCGTTATTTCCTTGGCAACTATGGTGTAAAAACCGACCAGATTTTCTTTGCTTCTTCCCGACATGCCGGCCCCTACTGCGCTCCATCGCGGTTTTTCTTGTTGTCGACCAGGCGAATAAAAAGTTCTTCGAGGCGGTTGGTCTTGGTGCGCATCGACAGCACCTGGATGTTCTGCCTCGTCAGCATGGCAAACACTTCATTGAGGCTTTGTTCCTTGGAGACATCAATTTCTATATTGTGCTCGTCGCTCCTGCGCACGCTATAGCCATCAAGTGCAGGAGCCATTTCGATCGAGTCCTTAAGACTCAATACAAATGTTTCAATATTCAGCTTGCGCAACACATCGCGCATCCGCCCATGCTCGATTATCTTACCGTCATCAATGATGCCTATATGACGACACAGATTCTCGGCTTCTTCCAGATAATGCGTCGTGAGAATAATCGTCGTACCTGCGCGATTGATCTTCTGCATGAAATTCCACATGGAGCGGCGGATCTCGATATCGACCCCCGCCGTCGGCTCGTCGAGTATGAGCAGGCGCGGTTCGTGTACCAGCGCGCGCGCAATCATCAGGCGTCGCTTCATTCCGCCGGAGAGATTTCGGGATATATCATCACGCTTCTCCCATAGATTCAGCTCTCGCAGGTATCTCTCGGTACGGTCCTTTGCCAGCGAGCGCGGAATACCGTAGTACCCGGCCTGATTGAGGACAACATTGCTGACCTTTTCGAATTGGTTGAAATTGACTTCCTGGGGCACCAGCCCGATACAGGACTTGGCCAGCTCTATTTCCTTGTCGATATCATGCTCGAATACCTCAACCTGTCCCGAGGTCTTGTTGACCAGCGAAGTCACTATGCCAATCGCCGTGGTCTTGCCAGCGCCATTGGGTCCCAGCAAAGCGAAAAAATCGCCTTCCTGCACTTCCAGGTCCAGGCCTTGCAGGGCAACTACACCGTTGCTGTAAACCTTGTTGAGTTTCCTGATGCTGAGTGCTTTCACTAACTTACTTTGTGCTGGTCAAAACAAGGCCGGGCAAAGCCCGGCGGCCGGAAATCATAGCATGCAAGTCATGCTAATCGCCTGCTGCCTGGAACCTCAAAGCAGCACGGCGGCAAGACGCCTCCGGGTGCCTGCAGTCGCCTCTGTCGGGTCGTTAAATACTGTGACATGCTTTGATTTGCCTGGCAGGTAAGGGATAATTACCGAGATAGGCCGGGGGAGCCTAGTGCCGCATTAGCAACGGCGGGGCGTCAAGCCAGATCCCAGAAACATTCAGAATCAAGCGGGAGCATTTACCATGCTGAAAGAATTTAAAGATTTTGCCATGCGTGGCAACGTTGTAGACATGGCGGTCGGTATTGTCATCGGCGGTGCCTTTGGCAAGATCGTCAGCTCATTCGTGAAAGACGTCCTGATGCCCCCGATTGGCATGCTGATGGGCGGTGTGGATTTTGCAGACCTGGCGGTGACTCTTAAGGAAGCCGCCGAAGGTGCCGAAGCTGTCACCATCAATTACGGCATGTTTATCAATACCGTGATTGACTTTGTCATCATTGCTTTTGCAATCTTCATGGTGGTCAAGGGTATGAACAGCATGAAGAAAGAAGAGGAAGCAGCTCCGGCAGAGCCCACCGAGAAAGATTGCCCACGTTGCCTGTCGTCTATTCCGATCAAGGCTACGCGCTGCCCGAATTGTACGTCTGACGTCTGACCGCATATCCAGACTATGAATCGGCCGTGTGCCCATGGGTGCGCGGCCTTTTCTTTTTTCTGGGTTAGCATAGTGATATGCACCCTGGGAAAAATCCGCCAAATCCCTTCGCCAATGCGCCACTCGCAAGGCTGGGTGAAGTACGCAAGGACCCGGAGCAACTTGCTGCTCTGGCGGTCGACACGCGCGCCCGTTACCTGCTCGTCGCATGTGAGCGCAACGTCATAGACCGGGCAAGCCAGGCACCGCTTCTTCTCTCTCCCGATGAGCTCGGGGCTATTGTCGCCCCTGGGGGGCCGGCGATTTTTCTTGGCGAGTACGAAGGCAGGCCGTTGTTCGTTGCTGATCTGGGGACCACAAAGGACCAGGAACTTCATGCGCGACTTGGCGCAACCACCGAAAGCCTCCGGACACTCGGGCTGCGACTGACACCGGAGCAGGCTTCGCTGGCTGCCTATGGCCGAGCAATGGTGTTGTGGGATCAGCGTCACCGATTTTGCGGGCGATGCGGCGGAGAGACGGTCAGCGACGAGGGCGGCCATGTGCGCCGCTGTCGCAATACAGATTGTGGCAATAGCATGTTCCCACGAGTGGACCCTGCGATCATTGTTTTGGTCACCGATGGTGAGCGCGCATTACTGGGTCGCCAGGCGAGTTGGGACGAGGGCCGCTACTCCACCCTGGCCGGGTTCGTAGAACCCGGCGAGAGCCTCGAAGAAGCTGTCGCACGCGAAGTGCGCGAGGAAGCCGGGGTGAGTGTCGCCATGGTGGATTACCATTCCTCGCAACCATGGCCCTTTCCCTCTTCTCTGATGCTGGGTTTCATGGCGCAAGCCAAGACCACTGAAATTACATTACTTGATGGCGAACTGGAGCATGCAGCATGGTTTTCCCGTGACGATATTGCATCCGGAAAAATCGGCCTGCCGTTCCGTGTCTCCATCAGCTACCGCCTCATCCAGCACTGGTATGACCAGGGCCATGCCGGGCGCATGCAAAGAGACCTCGAGAATACTTGACCCGACGGGACCCAAATCACGTGCCTCTTCACAACCCGCTATGAGCACGCTCTTTGACTAACGACGCACTTAAACCCGGTGCCTGGCCATCGCCCGTTGCGGCGGCACTTATAGCCAAAGGTGGCCTGCGCCTCGCCCAGCCCTCGATCTGTGCAGGCAAGATCCTGTGGCTCGAGGGTCGCGCGGCGGAAAAGGGTCGCACCGTGCTGGTCGGGCTTGAGCGAGCAGACCATCCCCGCGATCTCACTCCCGCGCCGTTCAACGTTCGCAGTGGCGCACAGGAATATGGGGGTGGCGTCTACTGCAGTGATGGCACCGCCACGTGGTTTGTCAATTACGAAGACAACCGCATCTATGAGTTGCGCGGCGACGGCACTGCAAGGCCAATTAACCAAGAATCCCGGCGGCGCTTCGCCGACCTCTGCCATGACCCGAAACGCGAACGCCTGATCGCGGTCAGCGAGGATCACAGCCACGACGGCGAGGCTGTGACAACTGTGGTTGCCATTGCACTCGCCGATGGCAAGCTGACCACGCTCGCACAGGGCGCGGACTTCTACAGTTCTCCTCGCATCGATGCCACCGGCGGGCGATTGGCCTGGCTGGCATGGAACCATCCCGACATGCCCTGGGACGCAAGCACCTTGTATGTCTGCGATGACCTGGATCGCGATGGCTCACTGTCTGGCGTAGCCGTGGCCGGCGGCACGGGCAAGTCGATATTCCAGCCCGACTGGGGTGCGGACGGTTGCCTGTATTTCATGTCGGATTGCAGCAACTGGTGGAACCTGCAGCGCTGGAACGGCACCGGGATCGACAAGCTGATGGACGAGCAGGCGGACTGTGGCTTCGGGCAATGGCTGTTTGGCATGTCGACCTGGGGCTTTATCGACGATCACAGGATACTGTGCTGCGGCGCCCGTGCCGGTACCTGGTCACTGGCGATCGTGGATATTCTTGGTCGCAATACGCGCTGGCTGGACCTGCCATTCAATACTATCGAACATGTGGCCACCGCCCGGGGGCGCGCAGTGCTGATCGCGGCCAGCGCCACGCAGGTACTGTCTGTTATTGATCTCGATGTCGACGCGCTCACCTGGCGCACGCTGCGTGAGTCCAATCATTTCGATATCGACAGCACATGGATTTCCACGGCCCGGGCGCTCAGTTTCCCTAGCGGCAATAATGATCAGGCCCATGCATTTTATTATCCGCCACAACACGCCGAGATCATCGCCGAGGATGTTGCGCCTCCACTGCTCGTAAAGTGTCACGGCGGGCCAACCGCGCACGCCGATGCCGGGCTCGACTGGCGCATTCAGTTCTGGACTTCGCGTGGATTTGCCGTGCTTGACGTCAACTACCGCGGAAGTACCGGATTTGGCCGCCAGTACCGCGAGAAGCTGTATGGTGAATGGGGTGTTGCCGATGTGGAAGATGCCGTTAACGCTGCCCGCTATCTGGTGGACCAGGGCCTGGCCGACCCCGCAAGACTCGCCATCAGCGGTGGCAGTGCAGGTGGCTTCACCGTGCTGTGTGCGCTGACTTTTGGCCGTGTTTTTAAAGCCGGGGCCAGCCTGTATGGCGTAAGTGATCTTGAGTCCCTGCTCAAGGACACGCACAAGTTTGAAGCGCGCTACCTGGATAAGCTGGTCGGGCCATGGCCCGAAAGCCGTGCGCTTTTTCGCCGGCGTTCGCCGCTGCACAATACCGGCCAGCTGTCCTGCCCCATTATCTTCATGCAAGGCCTGCGGGACCGGGTGGTTACCCCCGATCAATCCGAACGCATGGCCGCTGCGCTGCGCGACAAGGGCTTGCCGGTGCTTTACATTAGTTTCGCCGATGAGGGCCATGGTTTCCGGGATGCCAGAAACATTGCAACCGCGCTGGAAGCTGAGCTTTACTTTTATTCGCGAATTTTTGGTTTCACCGCGCCCGGCATCAGTTTTTCACGGACTATCGAAAATATGGATACATAAGCCATGACCATAATTCGAAAAAATACTGCCGCAATGATATGCGTTGCAATGATGCTGGGCGGCTGTGCCACCACAGCCGGTCACCACCAAACAGCCCCTGCATCGATCGGTGACCTGACAGCGAAGAGTCGCAGCATGCAGGCCCACCGCGGGTTTATCACTTTTTACTGGGACGAAAAACAAGGCAAAGTATGGCTGGAGATCGACCAATTCGACCAGGAATTCATTTACGTCAATTACCTTGCACGCGGTGTCGGCTCAAACGACCTGGGGCTCGATCGTGGGCAGATCGGCAACACGAGGATCGTCAAGTTTCAGCGAGTGGGGCCGCGGGTCCTGCTGGTGCAGCCAAATTACGAATATCGTGCCCTTACCGACAATGAAGCCGAACGTCGCGCTATTGAGGAGTCATTTGCAAGCTCAGCGCTTTGGGCCTTTACAGTAGCGCACGAAGGCGGTGGCAAAGTGCTGGTTGACGCCACTGCATTTCTGGCACGCGATGCACATGGTCTGGCGCACCAGCTGGGCAGGGCCAAGGAAGGCAAGTATGCCGTCGATGCCGAACGTTCGGTTTTTTTTGCTCCACGGAGCAGGGCATTCGAGAACAATACCGAAATCGAATTCGCAGTAACTTTCACAGGCGAACCCGACGGACAATATTTGCCGCAGGTAACGCCGACCCCGCAGGCCCTGACGGTGCACATGCATCACTCATTCGTCGCACTGCCGGATGACGACTTCAGACCGCGTGCATTCGATCCACGCAGCGGCTATTTCGGCATCAGTTTCGGCGACTACGCCACGCCAATCGATGCGCCGCTGATCAAGCGCTTTATCGCGCGTCACCGCTTGCAGAAAAAAGACCCCTCGGCAACCGTCAGCGACGCGGTCAAGCCCATTGTCTATTACGTGGATGCCGGCGCCCCGCCGCTGATCCGTGAGGCGCTGATCGAAGGCGCTCGCTGGTGGGCCGCAGCCTTCGAGGCGATCGGCTATAAGGACGCATTTCAGGTAGAAGTTCTGCCCCCCGGAGTCGATCCACTGGACGTTCGTTATAACGTTATCCAGTGGGTCCACCGCGCCACCCGCGGCTGGTCCTATGGTGCCAGTGTCATTGATCCGCGCACAGGTGAGATCATCAAAGGCCATGTGTCGCTGGGCTCACTGCGCGTGAGACAGGATTTCCTCCTGGCCGAGGGTCTTCTTGCACCCTATACAGATAGCGCCGGACCACCGACCGCTGCACAGGAGATGGCCCTTGCACGCCTCAGGCAATTATCAGCCCATGAGGTCGGACACACGCTGGGACTTGACCACAACTTCGCAGCAAGCGTGCAAGATCGGGCCTCGGTAATGGATTACCCTCATCCACTTGTCACAATAGGCCCCGATGACCGCCTGGATATCAGCGAGGCTTATGCTACCGGGATCGGCGCCTGGGACAGGTTCGCCATCGAATACGGATATCAGGAATTTGCCGATGGACAGCGCGAGGCGGCTGGCCTTGCCGGCATCGTAGCCAGGTCGATCAAACGCGGCCAGCTTTATATGGCAGATCCCGATGCGCGCCCGGCCGGTGCGGCACATCCGCTTGCGCACCTGTGGGACAACGGCACGGATGCTGTCGCAGAATTGCAACGGCTGATGCGGGTACGCGCGCGGGTACTCGCCAGATTTTCGGAAAACAACATCCCGCTGGGCGCGCCCATGGCCACACTGGAAGAAGTGCTGGTGCCCATGTATCTGATGCATCGCTACCAGGCCGAGGCCACGGCGAAGTTGCTCGGCGGCCAGTTCTACACTTACGCCCTGCGTGGCGATGGACAAGCAGTTACGCGTACCGTCAGCGGCACCAGCCAGCGCGCCGCCCTGACTGCCTTGCTGGATACGCTGGCGCCGGGTGCACTGCTCTTGCCCGACGGGCTGGCCGCAATGATTCCTGCGCGACCCCCCGGTTATTTCGCCTGGCACAATCCTGAGCTGTTCGCGCGTCGTACAGGGCCGGTATTCGATACCTTTTCTCCCGCAGAATCGGCGGCGGCCATGATAGTTGGCTTGATCCTGCAGCCACAGAGGGCCAATCGTCTGGTCAATTTTCATGCGCTCGATCCGTCACAGCCAGGATTGGACTCTGTTTTCAAACAGCTTGTCGCGGCGAGTTGGCAACAGCAGCGGCAAAGCGGCGCCGCGGGCAGCATTCAGGAAATCGTCGATCATGCTGTGCTGGACGGCATCATGCGCCTGGCGAGTGACCCCGTAGCCGGTGAGCGGGTCCGGGAAAAAGCCTATGCCAGCCTTGACGAGCTCAGCACATTTATCGACCGGCACCTGGCACGCCACGGACAGTCCTCCGCAGCTGACCATTACCGCTACGGCAAGTTGCGCATCCAGCGATTTATTCTGGACCCCACCCGGTACCCGCCGCCGCCGCCGCCGACAATGCCTGCCGGATCGCCGATCGGTGCCGGGACAATGGGCGGTTTGTTTCCGCAACACTGAGCGCCGTCCGCTTGGACAAGTACCGTTTTACAACCGTGACCGCCGTGGTTATCGCCAACATGGTCGGTACCGGCGTATTTACCAGCCTGGGCTTTCAGTTGCTCGAGATTCGCTCGGGCTTCGTATTACTGATGCTGTGGCTGGTCGGTGGCGTCGTGGCACTTTGCGGTGCCATGACCTACGCGGAACTCGGCGCGGCCTTGCCGCGCTCCGGCGGCGAATATAATTTTCTCAGCCGCATCTACCACCCCGCCATCGGCTTCGCTTCCGGCTGGATCTCGGCGACTATTGGGTTTGCAGCGCCAACTGCGCTGGCCGCAATTACATTTGCCGTTTACGCCACCTCCGCAATGAGCGGATCAGTTTCAACGTGGATCGTAAAAAGTCTGGCCTGCGCCCTGGTCATTGCGCTGACCCTTGTGCATGCCACCAACCGGCGTAACAGCGGTGGCTTACAGATGCTGTTTACGGTTATCAAAGTGGCTGTGATTGTAGCGTTCTGCGCGGGCGCTTTGCTGGTATCCGACACTAGCCAGGACCTCGGCTTTATGCCCGCCAGTGGCGACCGTACCCTGTTAATGAGTGGTGCTTTTGCTGTGGCGCTGGTCTACGTTAACTACGCCTACACCGGATGGAACGCTGCCACTTATCTCAGCAGTGAGGTAGAAAACCCGCAACGCTATTTGCCTGTCATTCTTTTTGCGGGAACGGCACTGGTCGCGATGCTTTACCTGGCCCTGAATTTCGTATTCCTGAGCGTTGCTCCCATAACTGCAATGACCGGCCAGGTAGAAGTCGGGTACATCGCCGCCAGGGCCGCATTTGGCGAAGCTGGTGGCCGGCTAACCGGATTCGTACTGGCCCTGTTGCTGGTTTCGACCGTGAGCGCCATGACCATGGCAGGTCCGCGCGTTTTGCAGGTCATCGGCGAAGACTTCCATGCGCTGCGATTTCTGGCCATCAGGAATCGCTCGGGCTTACCGGCTGTAGCAATCGCCGTGCAGTCCACGCTAGCCCTGTTTTTTATCCTGACCTCCAGTTTTGAATCGATTCTTGTGTTTGCCGGATTTACTCTGGCCATGAGCAGTTTCGCCACGGTGCTGGGCGTGTATGTCTTACGCTGGCGAAAACCCGACCTTGACCGGCCATACCGGACAGTGGGTTACCCGCTCACCCCACTTGTTTATCTCGCCATAACGGCATGGACACTGGTATTTGTTGCCATCAATAAACCGGGCGAGGCGCTGGCCGGGCTGGGCATCATTGCATCAGGCCTGGTTTTTTACGCGGTTTCGCGGCGATTTGGCGAGCGCGTGTCGGGCGAATGATGAAAAAATCTGACCGTAAAGCTGTGGTTCATGCCTGGGTAAGACCGATTGCGTTGCCCTCCGGGTCTTCTATCAACGCAAAATTCAATTCGCCATAGGTCATCGGCGGAATGCGAATGTTCGCGCCCAGGCGTCGCGCCTTCTTTACGGCTCTCTCGAGATCGTCCACTTCCACATAGACTACTAACTCGGCCTTGCCTTCCGGTTCATCACGGATCCCGACGGTGGGCTTGCCTCCCGCATCGACGTCGTAGTAATCGAACCCCGCTACATCCTTGCGCTGGATCGGCCAGTCGAACAATTCGTTGTAAAAACTCTTTAGCTTTTCGCCGTCGGTACCGGCAATTTCGATGTGCTTGATTCTCGCCATGTTTGCTCCGATCCTCGGGCTGCCGGACAACGACTGGAAATGCAGGTAATCACCTGCATATTGTGCCTAACCGGCGCTAACAAACACCCGGGTCATCCAATCGCGAATCGCAGCAATTTCTTCCATTGCGACGCTGTGCGCAACAGGATAAGTATGCCATTCGACATTGTAGCCGAGCTCATCCAGCAGCTTTCTGCTGTCTTCGCCCAGGTTCAGCGTAACCACATCGTCCATCGTACCGTGGGCCATGAATATCGGGGTCGCCTGATTGGCGTCGACCCGCTCGCTGGCGGTATCGGCGGAATGCGGGAGATACGTGGACAGCCCCAACATCCCGGCCAGTGATTCAGGGTAACGCAGACCCGAATACAGGGCCACCGCACCCCCCTGCGAGAACCCGGCACGGATGATGCTGGATGTCTCTACGCCGCGGCTGTTCTCACGCTTGATCAACGAGGCGACCTCTGCCTGGCTCTGGCGGATGCCCTCCAGATCCTGGGGCGAGCTTCGGTCAATGCCGACGATGTCATACCAGGCACGCATCTGAAACCCCGCGTTCAAGGTCACCGGCCTGATGGGAGCATGGGGAAAGACAAAGCGGATGCTGACGTCGGGAATATCGAGTTCGGGCACTATGGGCTCAAAATCGTGCCCATCTGCACCCAGGCCATGCAACCAGATAACGCTGGCTTGCGGCCGCGAACCCGTTTCGATTTCAACCGCATCAAGCAGCCCACGCGTCATGGTGTATCCTCGTCGTGCAACCCATTCTTTAGGCCGTCATGGTAACAAAGCCAGGGCTTCGTTATGCGCAATTTTTACAGCATTCCGGAACAACTCAGACGCAACGCCGTCGCCATAATCAGTCTGCTCGTTGCGCTGAGCAGTCTGGCTTACAACACCTGGCGCAACGAACAGACCGAAACGAACAGGAATGTGCGCCATGCGGCGTTCGAAATGCTCGTGCGCCTGGGTGAATTACAGCAAATTGCGGACCACTTGCATTACGGAAATGACAGCGATCGCGGCAATCCGATTACCGGCTGGGGATATGTGGGCGTGGTGCGCGATCTCGCCATGGTCATGCCCAGGGACGTGCAGGACAGCGCCGATTCCTTGTTCAAAGCCTGGGATGCCCACTGGGACGGCCTGGGTAAAGACGAAGCCGCTATCAGCGCGATTACTATGGCGATCAAGCGAGCGCGGGAAGCGGTAGTCGAAGAACTGGAATCTCTGGAATGAGGACTAGCAAGGTGAGCATATGGCATCCCGCCTATCATCACAGCAAAGACGAAATGCTCGAGCATATGCGTCGCCTGGCCCAGGGCACGACGGATGGCCACCTCGGCGTGGAAATTACCGAAATCGGTGACGACTACGTGCGCGGCACGGTTCCCGTAGATGAACGCACCCGCCAGCCCTTTGGCCTGCTGCACGGCGGAATTTCCGTTGTTCTGGCGGAAACCCTGGGCAGCATCGGCGGAAATCTTTGCGTCGATCCTGCGACTTCGATGTGCGTAGGACTGGACGTAAACGCAAACCATCTGCGTGCTGTTCGCGATGGAAAAGTGACCGGAACCGCCCGGCCCGTGCATCTTGGCAAGAGCACGCAAGTGTGGGAGATAAAACTAAGAAACGAACAAGATCAACTGAGCTGCATCGCACGCCTGACGCTCGCGATCGTGCCACGCCCGCGCTGATGATTTACCAGTCAAGCTGCAGTTTGTTCAGGACAAACAGCCGTGCAGATCCAGGCCTTCGGCGAGGTAGTCTGCCAGCATAGGCGTGCCGAGCAAGTATTCTGCAGTGCGGGTGTTCCAGCTGTCCTTGGCCTGTGCAACCGCGTCCGCCCATTCAGTGATATCGTAATCACCCCGCCCCAGCCATGTGAGTGCAACCAGTTCCACTTGTTGAACCGGCTCCAGGTCATTGATGGTTTCCACAAGTTCGTCGAAAGTCGGGTCGTCCTTGTGGTCCGCCAGGATTTGCTGGGCCCAGTCATCCGACGGGCTGAGCGGCTCCTCGGTAATGGTCACCGCCTCTTTGACATGAAACTCCTGCGCGCGGGCGATGATTTGCGAGACGATTTCGGGATTAAGTTCCAGCATTGTCTGCGTCCTCGCATGTACTTATTGTTCATACAAAAGTGTATTCCCATGCTCTGTGCAAGCGCATACGGGAAAACCGAAGTCGACCTGGCTTTTGTCGAAGCGAAACTTATAACTTATTGATTGTTATAGCATTGGAACAGGGGCTTAGGTCCTTGCCCGCCATTGGACGTCCTGGCCATTTAGCCCCACTATGTCCCGGCGCACATATATAATTCTCTGTTTCCGGCTGGAGATACGGTCCTTGCGCAAATTACTTGTGGTGTTGGTTTTCACGCTTGCGGCGTGTGGACAAAAAGGCCAGCTATATTTGCCTGGCCCGGCGGCGACTGCAGCCGAGGCAGCCCCGTCAGTTGAGCAAACAGAAACTGAAGACACACTAGAGACCGATCAAGAGAAAAAGGACAAGAACGAGCAGCCTGAATCGTGACTTTCCAGCTCACGAAGTCCCTATGAGCAAGCGTAACACCTTTGTCCTCATCGACGGCTCGTCGTACCTGTACCGGGCCTTCCATGCCTTGCCTCCGCTGACTAACGCCGCCGGCCAGCCTACCGGCGCCGTGTACGGCGTGCTGAACATGCTCAACAAGCTCTTGAAAGAATACGAACCAGAGCATGTGGCAGTTGTGTTCGATGCCAAGGGCAAGACATTTCGTGACGAGTTATTTGCTGACTATAAAGCCAACCGTCCGCCCATGCCGGATGAATTGCGCGAACAGGTGGAACCGCTGCTTGCGGCTGTCGAAGCAATGGGCTTGCCGCTATTGCGTGTCGAGGGTGTAGAAGCAGATGATGTTATCGGCACGCTGGTGCATCAGGCGGCAGCCCAGGGCATGCCATGTGTGGTGTCTACCGGCGACAAGGACATGGCGCAGCTGGTCAATGAGAAAGTTACTCTGGTGAACACCATGACCGGCCAGGTACTCGACCCGGCTGGCGTAAAAGAGAAATTTGATGTCGCTGCGGGGCAGATCATCGATTACCTGGCCCTTGTAGGAGACAGCTCCGACAACATTCCCGGCGTGCCCAAGGTCGGACCCAAGACCGCGGCCAAGTGGCTTAACCAGTACGGCAGCGTAGACGAAATCGTGGCCCATGCCAGCGAGATCAAAGGCAAAGTTGGAGAGAGCCTGCGCGCGCACATTGAACAACTGGCGCTCTCGCGAAAGCTCGCCACTATTGTGTGTGACCTCAAGCTTGATTTCGGCCCCGATCAGCTGCAGCGATCCGCGCCCGACAGTGACAAGCTGCGCGACCTGTACCAAAAGCTCGAACTGAAGACACTGTTACGGCAACTTGACGGGGACGATGCCGGGGAGCAAGCGGAAAAAGACGTCGCGGCGAAGGCGCGGGATTATGAAATTATTCTGGAACAGGCGGCCTTCGACACCTGGCTGAGAGACCTCGAACAAGCCGATCTCATTGCTTTCGATACCGAGACTTCGAGCCTCAATTACATGGATGCCGAAATCGTCGGCGTTTCCTTCGCTATAGCAACCGGCAAGGCCGCATATGTACCGCTGCACCACGACTATCCCGGCGCACCCGACCAGCTGGACCGCCAGGAAATCCTCACCAGGCTAAAGCCGCTGCTGGAAGACCCAGACAAGAAAAAGCTGGGTCACCACCTCAAGTACGACGCGCACGTGCTGCGCAACCATGGTATCGAACTGCGAGGTATTGCCTTCGACACCATGCTCGAGTCCTATGTACTGGACAGTACTGCCTCTCGCCATGACATGGACTCCCTTGCCACGCACTATCTTGGAATTAAGACCACCAAATACGAAGACGTCGCCGGCAAAGGGGCAAAGCAGATCTCCTTTAACCAGGTGCCCCTGGAACAAGCGGGACCTTATGCGGCAGAGGATGCGGACATTACCCTGCGGCTGCATGAACACCTGTGGCCGCAACTGGAAAAGACCGGAGCGCTAAAAGAGCTTTATCTCAAAGTGGAGCAGCCACTCGTCCCGGTGCTGCAGAAGATGGAATACTTGGGTGTGCTGATTGACAGCAATATGCTCGCCAGGCAAAGCCGTGAACTGGCAGGCCAGATGGCTGAGCTGGAGCAGGCCGCTTACCAGGCGGCAGGCGGGCCGTTTAATCTCGGTTCGCCAAAACAACTGCAGGAAATACTCTTTGATCAGCTTGGCCTGCCCGTCATTCGCAAGACACCCAAGGGCCAGCCTTCCACTGCCGAGGATGTGCTGCAGGAACTTTCAGGATCCTATGAACTGCCAAAACTGATACTCGAATACCGCAGTCTTTCCAAGCTCAAGTCCACCTACACCGACAAGCTGCCCGGGCAGGTCAACTCCAGAACCGGCCGCGTGCACACGTCCTATCATCAGGCGGTGGCGGCAACTGGCCGCTTGTCGTCGTCGGATCCCAATTTGCAGAACATCCCGATTCGCACGCCCCAGGGCCGGCGTATCCGGCAGGCTTTTGTAGCTCCGCAAGGCTACGTTTTGCTGGCGGCTGACTATTCCCAGATCGAGCTGCGCATCATGGCCCATCTGTCAGGTGACGAGGGTTTGCTGAAAGCATTTGCGGCCGACCTGGATATTCATCGCGCTACCGCGGCAGAGGTGTTTGAAGTAGATCTGGATGCCGTGAGCGATGAACAGCGGCGTTCCGCCAAGGCCATCAACTTCGGCCTGATTTACGGCATGTCCGCCTTCGGGCTCGCCCGACAGCTTGGCATCGAGCGGGGCGCCGCTCAGGAATATGTCGACCTCTATTTTGAGCGCTATCCGGGTGTTCAAGCATATATGGATGGTACCCGCAAGCAGGCACGCAAGCAGGGGTTCGTCGAAACTGTGTTCGGGCGTCGGCTTTACCTGCCGGAGATCAATGCTCGCAATAGCCAGCGACGACAGTATGCCGAACGCAGCGCTATAAATGCGCCGATGCAGGGTACCGCGGCGGATATCATCAAGCGCGCCATGATCACCGTGGACAACTGGCTGTCCGAGGAACATGTCCCGGCACGACTCGTCATGCAGGTACACGATGAACTGGTGCTGGAAGTTGCCGGGGACAGCGCGGCAAAACTGGCGCCCAGAGTGGCTGAATTGATGGCGTCGGCGGCGAAGCTCAAGGTCCCCCTGAAAGTGGAAACCGGCCTGGGTAAAAATTGGGACGAAGCCCACTAGCCGTGCCAGCCCACGGCGGAACTTTTCCGCAGCGCGGCACTCCTAATTCCTGAGCGTGACAAACGCTCGCCCGCTTTCCTCCCTGAGCGGGCAAGCAGCCCGGCGTCCCCATGCCGGGCGAGGATTGCCCCGGCGCCCTGTTT
>JBFGOQ010000047.1:0-17437 GCA_041565075.1 Gammaproteobacteria bacterium | reverse complement strand
GGATCAATCGTCCTGGCGATCCTTAATATAATCAATTGCGGCCTGAACAGTTGTGATCTTCTCAGCCTCTTCGTCAGGAATCTCACATTCGAATTCCTCTTCGAGCGCCATGACCAGTTCCACGGTATCCAGAGAGTCAGCACCCAGATCATCAACAAAAGCTGCTTCCGGCGTTACCTGCTCCTCCTTCACACCGAGCTGCTCGGCGACGATTTTTCTGACTTGCTCTTCAACATTGCTCATAATTGGTGCAATCCTCTGCCACTAGACATAAACCCGCGCCAGCCAGCGCCGCACGGCGATTTAAGCGGCACATTGTATGTGAATAACTGGGGGCAATCTAGCGGACCGCAGTTCTCTATAATGCGCTGCACAAAAAATTTCACGGCATATACATGCCACCATTGACATGCAATGTTTCCCCGGTCACGTAGCGGCCCATTTCCGAGGCCAGGAAGACGACCGCCGCCGCAATATCCTCGGGCTGCCCAAGCGTGGCCAGCGGAATCTGGCCAATAAGCGCATCCCGCTGCGCATCGTTCAGCGCGCGGGTCATGTCCGTCTCGATAAAACCGGGTGCCACCGTGTTAACCGTAATGTTTCGCGACCCCACCTCCCGGGCCAGCGATTTGGCGAAACCGATCATGCCGGCCTTGGCGGCCGAGTAATTCACCTGGCCGGGATTCCCGGTAAGTCCGACCACCGAAGCAATATTCACAATTCGCCCGAAGCGCGCCTTCATCATGCCGCGCAGGCACGCTTTGCTCATATGGAATATCGAACTCAGATTGGCCGCGATGATCTCGTCCCACTCGGCAGTTTTCATGCGCATGAGCAAATTGTCACGCGTAATTCCGGCATTGTTGATGAGAATCAGGGGTGCCCCTTCGCTGCCGCCAAGATCCTTGACCAGCTTCTCAATGCTGCCGGTGTCGGTGACGTCGAGCACGGCACCTCGTCCTGTCAGGCCCGCATCTGCCAGGCGACCGCTGATCGTATCGGCACCTGCCTGACTGGTGGCGGTTCCGATTACCGTGGCGCCCGCTTGCCCGAGGGCGTCGGCGATGGCGGCGCCGATACCCCGGGACGCGCCGGTAACCAGGGCAATTTTGCTTTGCAGATCGATCTCATACATCAGGCTTCCTCCCCGCTGGCCCCGGCAAGCTCGTCAATGACTGTGGCGTCCACCAGCGCCAGCACATCCATGCGCCGGTCTATGCGCCGATTCAGTCCGGCCAGGACTTTGCCGGGACCGCATTCGACAACCCGGGTGACACCTTGAGCCTTGAACCAGCCAATGGTCTCGACCCAACGCACCGGGCTGTGCAACTGCCGGACCAGCGCATCCCGAATTGCCCCAGCATCTTCGTGGCTGCCAACGTCTGCGTTATGTACCACCGGGATTTCCGGTGCCAGTATTTGTGTGTCCGCCAGCTTGTCGGCCAGGCGTTGCGCCGCACCTTTCATCAGGCCGCAGTGTGATGGCACGCTGACCGGCAGCTCGATACAGCGTCGTGCGCCAGCTTGCTGGGCGGCGTCACAGGCACGCGCTACTGCGCCACGATGGCCGGCGATAACCACCTGGCCGGGCGCATTGAAATTAACGGCCTCGACAATTTCGCCCTCAGCAGCGCCACTGCATGCCTCGATGACCGCTTCGTCATCCAGGCCGATGATGGCCGCCATGGCGCCGGCGCCGTCTGCTACAGCTTCCTGCATCACCTGCGCTCTGAATTCGACGAGGGACACCGCATCTGCAAAGCTGATCGAACCGGCACAAACCAGGGCCGTGTATTCACCCAGACTATGACCAGCGAGGAATTCCGGTACTGGCCCACTGGCTGCTTGCACGCATCGCCATGTGGCAACGCCGGCACATAGCATGACCGGCTGCGTGACTTGGGTGCGATTGAGTTCGTCAGCAGGGCCGTCCTGTGCCAGTGACCACAAGTCGGTGCCAATAATTTCCGATGCCTGCTCAAAAGTATCCCGCACAACCTCAAACCTGCCCGTCAACGCAGACATCATCCCCGGCGACTGTGATCCCTGGCCGGGAAACACGAAAGCGAGTTTCATTTGCTGATCTCCGCAAATACTTTCAAGGCGAAAACCGCGCATTATACGCTTGTCGGATTTTGCTATGGCCGATAACTGCCAATGCCGCCATCGCACCACCAAGCGCACCATACAGGTGTGCATCCACAACAACCGGACCACCTGCCGACTCAGTAGTAAAAGGGAGCGGGCCCGAGGTCTGTTCCCAGGTGATCTTGGCTGCGAATATAAGCAGCATCAGCCAGGACTCCCAGCTGCCGCCGCGCAGCCAGCTCAGCATGCCGGCGGCAAACAGCCCATGCAGCAGCCCCGAGAGCCCCACATACCATTCCAGTGAGGCATTGAGCTCAAGGAAGCCCGCGTCCATCACCAGGATGGAAAGCAGCACGATGAGCAGCCATTGCCCAAGCCGATAGTCGCGGCGAAAAAGAAACCACACGAGCAGGCACCCGGCAAGGTTCAGGAGCAAGTGCGGCCAGCCAAGATGCACAAAGTGACCGCTGATGAGCCGCCACCACTCGCCGTCTTCCAGGATCGCCTGGCGCTCGTAGCGCAAAAATTGCCGCCCGGCCTGCCCGCTCGCCCCGATAATCAGGGTAAGCACGGCGAGCCCCGCCGCTGGAAAATCACGGGCTGCTTCGAACCTTGGCAGCTTCAGGAGTTCAAAGATACTGTGATGCGTGGGGCGGCCCCCAGATTTGATATCATTACTGTTCGGGTCCATGGTCTGCCAAGGCCGGCTCGCTTTACCGGAAAACGAATATGAATCCTATCTTACCTCGTGCCGAGCGCGGCTTTACATTGATCGAGATCATGGTGGTGGTCGTTATTCTCGGTATTCTGGCCGCAATCGTGGTACCTCGGGTCATGGACAATCCGGACAAGGCGCGTGTGGTAACTGCCAAGCAGCAGATCCGCACCATCGAAACTGCGCTCAACATGTACCGGCTGGATAACTTCAAGTATCCGACCAGCGACCAGGGCCTCGAAGCATTGGTCAACCCGCCAGCTGACTCTTCAGTACGCAATTACAAGCAAGGTGGCTACATGCCCAAGCTTCCCAATGATCCCTGGGGCAACCAATTCCAATACCTGAATCCGGGCACCCGTGGCGAGATAGATATTTACTCGTTGGGGGCCGACGGCCAGCCGGGTGGCGATGGCGTCGATGCAGATATTGGCAATTGGGACCTGAACTAAAGTTACCCCTGCAATCAGCGCATGAGACTCTCAAGACTGCAGCGAGGCTTTACGCTGCTGGAACTCATGATCGTGGTCGTGATTATCGGCATTTTACTTGCGGCCGCGTTACTGAGCAGTTCGTTTTCCAGCATGGAGCGCAGGCTTGAAGAGGAAGGCAGACGTTTCTCTGCATTGCTCTCGTACGCGCGGGAAGAGGCGATCCTGCAAACGCGCGACCTGGGATTTCAGCTTGAGGAAAACAAGTACCGCTTCATGGTGCTCGATTCTGCGACGGGGCAGTGGATTGCGGCCAACTTCGACGAAGTTTTGCGTGAGCGCAGCTTTACAGACGGAATCGACGCGACACTGTGGATTGAAGGCGCGGGCTTCGAACTTGGCAACCCGGACGCCGAGCCACCTGATCCCGGCAGCCTGCCCCAGGTATTCATTCTGTCCAGTGGCGAAGTCTCACCATTCGAGCTCGTTTTGAGCAGTGACGCAGCTAGCCGTCGCGTAACCATTGAGGGCCAGTACGATGGCAAGACCAAAGTACGGGTCGATGACTCTGGTTTTTAAGCAGCGCGAAAATCCCGACATCGCGCGCGGATTTACCTTGCTCGAGGTTCTGGTCGCAGTGGCTATCGTGGCCCTGGGACTTTCCGGCGTGTTGGCGACGATCAACGGCATGGTGGGGTCATCGGCCTACTTGCGCGATAAGACACTGGCCAACTGGGTGGCACAAAATCACATCACCGAACTGCGCCTGCAGTCTGACTGGCCGGATTTGGGCAAATCAACCGATGACGTGGAAATGGCCGGGCAACAGTGGCGCGTTGCGACGGAAGTGGTAAGCACACCCGTTGAAAAGCTGCGACGCTTGAATGTCTCGGTCGCTTACCGGGAGACGCCCGACGACTCTTTGGTCACGGTCGCTGCTTTTATTGGGGAAACCGGTGCCACAAGGCCACTATCAGACTGGCGATCAGGCGCAGTGCAGGCCAACCCGGAGGCGCAGCAAGCCGACCAGGATTCAAAGCCCGGACCCGACGACGGCGGTGACGAGACATGAGCACTGGCGCTAAACAGAACAATCGCCTGGGCGGATTTACGCTTATCGAACTCATGATTGCCGTAGCGATTTTCTCCCTGATGTCGATCTTTGCCTACGCGGGCCTTAATCAAATTATTCTTACACGGGCGTTGTCTGCGGAAAGCCTGGAGAAACTGACAAGCATTCAGTTCACGATGCGCCAGCTTGCCCTCGACCTGGAGCAGTTGCACCCGAGACCCGTGAGAGAGGAAATTGGCGACAACCTGGTGCCCGCCGTAATTGCAGACTTGCGCCGCTTTAATCAAATCGAGCTGACCCGTGCCGGTTGGCAAAACCCGCTGGGCACACCACGCGGAAGCCTGCAGCGCGTTGCCTACAGGCTCGAGGACGGCGAATTGATTCGCAGTCACTGGAATGTCCTTGATCGTCTGCAGATCAATGCACCCGTGGAATTCACCTTGCTCGAGGGACTCGAGAGTTTCGAAGTACGCTTCATGAACGAAGACGGCAACTGGATTAACAGTTGGCCGGATCCTGACATGGCGCCCGCGCTAGTAATGGGGGCCCGGCCACGCGCTGTGGAAATTACGCTGGAATTCGAAGATACCGGCATGGGCACGGTGAGGCGCGTATTCGAGGTCCTGCGTTAAAGTGACGCACCGGTTGCACAACCCCCCATCGAGGGCGCGCAATGCCGGGGCGGCGCTCATAACGGCAATACTCGTCGTGGCCGTGGCGAGCATTGTCGCGACCAGCATCTACTACGACAGTTTCCTTTATATAAAGCGCTCCGCAAATTTGCTGCTTGCTGATCAGGCACGACTTTATGCACTGGGCGCTGAAGACTGGGCTGCGGATATCTTGCAGCGTGATTTCGAGGATGCACCTGCAAGTGACCACCTCAATGAGTAGTGGGCTGCCGTCCTGCCACCGCTGCCGATCGACGGCGGCACACTCACGGGGGCCATTGAAGATCTGCAGGGCCGCTTTAATCTGAACAACCTCGTCAGCGTGGGCGGAGAAATGAACGAGATTGCTTATGAGCAGTTGAAGCGATTGCTGGAAGCCACGGCTCTGCCACCCCAGCTTGCCGACCGGGTCGCCGACTGGCTGGATGCCGACCAGGAACCCATGTTCCCGGACGGGGCTGAAGATCCGGTTTATTCCGGTAAACGCGTCCCTTACCGAGCCGCCAACGGACCCATTACTTCTACCACCGAATTGCTGGCCGTGGAGGGCTTCGACCGTGAGAGTTACCTCGCCCTTGCGCCCTATGTAACTGCCTTGCCAAGTGGTACCTTGGTCAACATCAATACGGCGAGCCCACAAGTGCTTTATGCCGTGGTCCCGGAAATATCTGTTGCCGAAGCGGAAGGTTTGATCGAAAATCGCCCGGAAGACGGCTTCGCCAGCATCGACGAATTCACCGCGCTTGCCGAATCCGCGGACACCCTGGAACTCAGCCTCAATAGTCAGTATTTCAGGTTGTCCGTTCGGGTCACTATTGGCACATTGCAATTGAACATGTACAGTCTCCTCACGCGGGAATCTGCCGCAGTCCGACCCATTTTGCGTAATTATGGTAGCGAGTAGGCGCATGGCCGAGCACCTGTTCATTCGAATCTCACCGCAGCAATCTGACACCGTCAGCTGGATTGTCACTGACGGCAATGGTCGCCGCAGCGGACTTGAAAAAAACGGTTCCATGTCGCAGGCGGCCGAAAAAGTCGGCCAACGCAAAGTCGTGCTGATGGCACCTGGCACAGAAATCACTCATGCGCGAGCGCGCGTGCCATTGCGAAGCGGCAGCAAGCTGCGGCAGGCCATTCCCTATGCACTGGAAGACCAGCTGGCAGAAGATGTTGAAAACCTGCACTTTGCAATAGGCAAGCGTACAGATGACGGCGAGTTCCCGGTCGCCATAACAACCCGAAAAAACATGCAGGACTGGCTGGCCATGCTCGAAGACGCCGGCATCCGTGCCCGCGCGATCGTGGCGGATACCGGTTGCGTACCGCAAACACCTGGCGGTGTCACTGTCATTATCGACAACGATTTGAGCTATGTGCACGGACCCGGAGAGGCAGACCTGGTACTTGAGGGTATGAACATTGACCAGGTTCTTGAGCTTGCCGGTGTGCACGTGGGCGACGAAAAAACCGCTGCCCTGCCAGTCAATCTCTACCTGACCAGGGAAGATCATGACAGACAGTCAGAGCTCATAGAATTTCTCAGTGGCCAGCTGCCGGGATTGCATACGCGGGTGATGGTGGACGGCAGCCTGGCCCATCTGGCTGCCGGCATGTTCAGCCGCGACCCGATAAACCTCCGCCAGGGAGAATTTGCACCCCGCAGCAGCCCCGAGAAAATCTGGAAACCCTGGCGATTGACAGCAGGTTTGGCCGCCGCCGTGTTACTGGTATTGGTAGGTGGCGAAGCTGCACAACTGGTGATACTCAAGCAGCGCGAAAAAGCGATGGATCAGAATATCACCGCTGCCTTTCGCGAGGTTTTTCCTGACGTAACTTTGCGCGGTGACCCGGCTAACCAGATGCGCAGCGAACTCGCGGCATTGCGGGCAGCTGCCGGCAATGCCGATGCGTTCTTCCTGGAAGCGCTGGCCGCGCTGGCCAGCGCCACCCAGGCGCATAAAGCCGGCCAGGTCGACTCTATAAGCTTCAGAAACGGCGTGCTGGATCTCAAGATACTGGTACCAAGCGTGGAAGTACTCGATAGGATTCGTCAAAGCATGGAGGCTGCAGGCAATTTCGACGTGCAACTCGAATCTGCCAACCCGACGGGCGACCTGGTTGAAGGCCGTATTCAGCTGCGCAGGGCAAGCGCCTGATGGATGCCATTAAAGCCTGGTTCGACGGTTTACAGTCGCGCGAGCAGACTCTGGTTGCCATCGCCGGCGTAGTCCTGTCACTGGCGCTGTTATTTCTGCTGATCGAACCCTTATTCAAAGCTACCTATCGCGCACAGCAGCGCTTGGATGAGAAAGCCATGGATCTGAGGGCGATCGAGCGAGCACGCGGCGAAATCAAAGCGCTGGGCGGTGCGCGCCCGGCCACGTCGGCGGGCTCACCGCTGGTTGTCATCATCGATCGCAGCAGCAGCAGTGCCCAGCTTGCGCCATTCCTGAAACGTAATCAGCCGGATGGGGATGATGCCATTCGCGTGACCTTCGAAGGAGCGCCCTTTGATCGCGTGATCAATTTCGTGGCTGACTTGCAGAGCCGCCATGGTCTGGTATTGAGTAATGCCACTCTGAACAAGGCCGAAATCCAGGGCACGGTAAACGCAAGCCTGACGCTGGTTAGAGCCGGCGCCTGAACAAGGCTGCATCTTGAAACGCCCAGCGCTTTACCTGGCACTTGGTGGCCTCGCATTCCTGATATTCCTGACTGCTCGCTTGCCTGCCGCCGTGATAATTGATCGCTTGCCGCCTGGTTGGGTCGATCTGACCGGCGTGCAGGGCACGGTATGGCGCGGCAGTGCCGACCGCATCAGTGCCCAGGGGCTGTTGCTGGGCACAACGACCTGGCGGTTCCGCTTTACCAACCTCATCCGCGCAGAACTCGCTTACGATTTTGCTACCAACATTGGCGGACAGCCTTTGAGTGGCGTTGTTGCCTCTTCAGGTGGCGGCAAGACGCGGCTGGCCGACGTGAGCGGTAACATAGCGCTGAGTGACCTCGCCGCGTTCATGCCGACCGGGTTTTTCGACGGTCTGCTGATGGTGCAGGCAAAGGAAGTGACTTTGAAAGGTGACTGGCCCGTCAGTGTTGACGGACGATTTGAGCTGTTAAACCTGCGGGCACTCACTACGCGCCCACCCACCCTGCTCGGCGATTTCGAGATTATTTTTGACCGCCAGCAGGAACCGGCATTGACCGCAGAGCTGCGTGAGCTACAGGGCCCGATCGAGTTGCAAGGGCAGCTGGTACTCGAGGAAGGCAAAGAGTTCAGACTGGACGCGCGCCTGGCCCCTCAGCGCGATGCCGGTAACGACATCCGCAACATGCTCAATTTCCTCGGCCCGCCGGACCAACAGGGCAAACATCGTCTCAGTCACTCCGGGCGTCTCTAAATGCCCTGAGCTCCGCCGCGAACGGGTCCCATTCGCGCCAGCCACAATACAGCGGAAAATATAAAGCGGCCCTCACGGGCCGTTCGTCATAGTTTGCGAGGGAGACGGCGTAGCGGCGCAGTTGATCTTGATAACGTGCTACTTCCTGGTCGAAGAATGCTTCTTTGTCTCGGCCCTCGTGAACCCCGACTTTGAAATCGATGACCCAGCGTCGACCGAGATCATCAACAAAGGTCCGATCAAGCACGAGATTATAGACGGTCCCCTGCTCGATGCCGGTCAGGGCGAATTCGCTGTGTCCGTCTCGGTGCGAATCGGACAGAATCCATCTGCCACGCTCATCTTCACAGGTATTACGAATTGCAGTGAGTGAGAGCGCCAATGCCGCGGCCACATCGCTTCCATGGGTACCGAGCTCCAGCAATCGCACACGCAGCTTGCGCTCTAATCCCGCCAGCGTGGAGCAATCCTGAGAAGCGGCTCCGGTCAGCGCAAGGATGCGCAGTGCTTCGTGCACTACAGTGCCAACATGCCGGGCGGTTTGTCCCGCCCAATCGAAGCTGATTGCGTCTTCGTTTATCACCCGGTGTGGCTGCAAGGTCTTGCGCACACGCACTGCTGGTGTACATGCCGGTAACGTCCAGTTCTCGCCTAATCGATAAATCGTGGGAGCAACGGCCTGCGGTGCTGCCACTGAATCTTCAGGTAAAGATTGACTCCGGGCGGCCAACGCGGCTTCGAAAAACGGGCCGGCCGCGGGCCAAAGTGTCGCCAGCATCGAGCGGCTTGTGGGCGCTGACAAGATAAACTCGTCATCGAGGGGGCGAGATTTTGCACAGGCCACAAGATGCACGCGCTGGCGCGCACGGGTGATGGCTACGTACAACATACGCGCCTGCTCAAGGTCCCTGCGGCGCTTTTCGAGGCCATGCAGGTACTCGTACAATTTGTCCTTACCTTCCGCCACCGCGCCGACAGGCGACAGGACCAGATCAATGCCCCCGCCTTCGCGGGGAAATTCCATCCATCTCAAGAGTTGTTTTTTTTCGTCGCTCCCGCGGCGATCCAGCCCGGGTACGATAACAACATCGAATTGCAGGCCCTTGGCTTTATGGATGGTCATAATCAGCAGGTTCTCGTCGGCATCAGGATCCGCCGAAGCATAAAGTTCCGATAAACGATCCTTGAGAACCAGGGGATCTTCCATCGCGTTGTCAACTTCCAGTTTGGCAAGCAGCTCGAAGAAGGCATTTGCATTGGCGAGCTCAGAAATGTCCGCAACACAGGCGGGCCCGCCCAGTCGGCGCCAGGCCCCCTCAACCCAGCTGCGCAGTGGCCTGCGTCCTGCCTGTGTCAGCATCGGCCACAAAGCATTCTTGAATCTTTTTAAGAGATCGGCGCCTTCGTCGCTCAGGCCAGCAAGCTGACATGCATCGTCAAGAAGGGCGGGCACCGTGCGGCCGGCGCTGTTGGCGACCAACCGGTGCAGGTCGGTCATGCAGAGACCGCACCATGGCGCCCTCAGAACAGCGAGCCACGCGCTGCGATCGCCCCGGTGCAACATTGCCTGGACCAAAGCAACCAGGTCGTGCACAACCGTACGGCGATCCAGGCGCTCGATTTCAACTGCCTGGGGCATCAGCCCGGCCCGGCGCAGCGCAGGCATGATTTCCCGCAGGTGATTTCGACCACTGACCAGAATTGCCAGTTTGCTCTGTGGGTTCTTTTCGCGTTCTTTCTTTATCAACTCCGCGACCCGCGCGGCCTCGGCTTCCCGGGACTGATCGATCAGCGGATGGAACGCTACCGCTTTGCCTTGCAGACGCGAATGGTAAGCGTCGGAGCGCGTGAAAGGGACTGCGGCCGTCTGCAAGTCTGCAGTCGCCGGCATGATGTCCGGGAATGCCTGGTTTACCCAGTCCACCACGCCTTTCTGTGAACGAAAATTTACCGTCAGTCGCACAGGTGTCAGTGGCAATTCGCCAATACCCTCCCGCCAGGCACGCAGAAACAGGCTGACCTCGGCTTCGCGAAATCGATAAATGGATTGCATGGGATCGCCTACGCAAAAAATCGTGCGGCCATCCCCCGGCGTCCAGCCAGCAATGAGCTGAACCAATAACTCAAACTGGCTCGCAGATGTGTCCTGGAACTCGTCCACCAGGACATGCTGAATACGATAATCAAGGGCCAGCGCCAGGTCGCTCGGGGCCATGGCCTCGCCCAGGGCAGCCAGGGCGGCGCGCGATATGGCCGTGTAATCGACCTTGCCGTGGCGTCTGAAGACCAGTTCCAGATGCGCCGCTGCCACTGGTAAAACGTTCAGCAATGCACGCAGTGCCGCCCACTGGCTCTCCGCCAGGGTGGACTCCGGCAGATCGCGGACTATAAGCAGCGATTGTCGCAAGTCTTCTTTGTCGGCAAGCCGCGCTACAAGATCCGCCATGTCTGTCTTTCTGTTTTTCTCGCCTGGCGGAAATCCCAGCGTCTTGTTCCAACTCCTGCGCCACTCACCGCTCACGGTCAGGGTGAAATGTGCGAGCGCCTGCCATGCATGCAGATCCTCCGATGACGTAGCTGGCATTTGCTTGCCGGTCAGTGCTGCCAGAGGATTTTCGCCGGGCTGCCCGGCCAGCACTTCGGCGCTAGTCCGGGCCTGAACAAGCAATTCATGAAGAACTGCGTCGGGGAATTTCTCGCGTAGCTGGGCGAGCTCGCTGCTTAACATTGCAGCGATCGCACGTTCAATCTTGTGGCGATCAGAATGCCAGGCACTGCCGGGCAGAATATGCCGCAACCATTGTTCCCGCCGTGACAACATTTGCGCTATCAGCGCCGCCGTCTTCGCGAGATTGTTGTCCATGTGCGCAACGAGTGTCTCGATATCGTCGCGACACGGATCTTCGGTGGCGAGCAACTCCAGGCTTGCATTGGCAGCCTCGTCGTAGAGCAGTTCCGGGGCCGCCGCAATTTCCACGTTCGCACCCACCCTGGCAAGCAGCGGCATCTGCCGCGTCAGCCTTGCGCATAAGGCATCAATGGTCATGATACGCAGGCGCGCCGGGTGTTCCGCCAGGTGCCAGCCTCGCTTTTTATCGCGCGCCAGCACCCCGCGCGCCAGGTGCCAGTTACGCGCCTCATGAGGACTGTCCGGCTCCTGCTCTTGCGCAGCTCGCCGCAAAGACTGCAGAAGCCGATCACGCATTTCGCCGGCTGCCTTGCGGGTAAAAGTGATCGCCAGCACTTCTTCCGGGTCATTCACAATAGCCAGCAGTTTCAGCATGCGTTGGGTAAGCAACTCCGTCTTCCCCGAGCCTGCCGGTGCCTGCACGATTACTGAGCGCGATACATCGAGCGCCAGTTCACGGCTGGCCTGGTCGGCAACCTTGCGCGCCACATCAGCCATTCACACTGACCTCGCCCGAGCGTTTTTTTTCCTCCACCCGACACAGGTTTTGCAAGTGACAAAACGTGCAGGCGTTTGGCAGCGGGTCTACCGGACTTGCCCCGGCCTGGAAGTCCCGGGCAAGTTGCCCAAGCACCGTGCGCCAGGACGTCAACAGCGTTGGCCAGTCGGCCGCGCCTTGTTTTTCCAATTGATTTTTCTGGGGGACTTTCACGCCCCGGGGCATCGCTGCGTCGGCGGCGCAAACGCCGGTAAATTTCACGTTGCCAGCCTGCAATTGCACGAAGGCGATGCCAAGCACTTCTGGCAAACCAAGGCTGGTTGCGTACAAAGGCAATTGTGGCGCCTTAGGCCGGCTGCCAAACCAGTCGCCGGCACTTACCGAACCGGTTTTATAGTCGATCACAAGCTGACCGGCGCCGGGCAGCTCGTCCACCCGATCGGGCCGCACCGTTAAGCGCAAGGGCCCGACCCGAACCTGCTGCCTTTTCTCCCTTCGCTCAACCACGAAGAGCGGACGTTCGAGCTCAAGCTCAAGCAATTCAGACAAGAGCCCGGCCAGTCGCGACGACTCCATTTCCAGCAGCCGACGCAACAGCACATTGCCCCGCGTCTCGACCCTGGCGACGGCCTGGCCGACAGACTGCCTGATCAGACGGTCGCGGTCGCTTGCGTTGAGGTTTTGCAGCGCCTCTTGACCCGACAACTTGCCCCACAGGTAAAACAGGCTGTCATGCGCCACGCTGCCACGATTTATTGCATCGAGTCCGGCAACCGGTTGTTCGAGAGGCGCTGCGTCAAGGCGCAACTCGGCATACGCTCGGAACGGACATTGCGCCTGCAGCTCCAGCACACGCACGCCCCCCGACACCGCCTTACCGTCTTCGCAGGCCGGCGACAGACCGTCAGGCACTGCCTGCAATCGCGGACGCGCATCAAAAATATCCCGCGACCTGCCCTGCAGGGCCAGGTTGGCATCAGCACTGAGTACCTGTGGAGAATAGGCATCTAACAGTGAACTGGGCCGTAGTGTTTCTTCGCCATCTGCCTGCGGCCAACTGAGACGCACAGCGCCGGCGCTGTGCACCATTCTGTCGAGCTGCAGGCGCGCAAATTGCAGTTCTCGCGCCGCCGACCCGCGGGGCATATTGAGCGCCCGCTGCAAAGTGTGAGGGATGAAAGGGGTGGGAGCTGGCGCGGGCGGCCAGGCATTGTCGTGCAGCCCGCTCACCCAAAGGTGATCAAACTCCAGACCTGCCGCCTCGAGCACACCAAGCACCAGGACGGGGCAACGTGGCGACTCAGGCTTGAAAGCCGCGCTCCTGGCCAGGTTCCTGATCAGCGCCAGTATGGCCTCGAGCCGGAGGGCACCCAGTAGCTCATCGTAACCCGCTACTTCCTCCAGCAGTTCCCGCCATCGCTGTTGCGCCTGGTATTCCGCGCTGCTGAGCGTCCGCTCACCGGGCCAGCCAAATGCGTTGAGCCATGCGCTGATATGCAGGACCCACTCTCGTGGCGTCTGCTTCGTTGGCCAGGCCGACTGCAGGTCCAGCGCTGCGCGCAGCCGTCTTTTGAGAGCCGGGCTGTTGGACGCGGCATCGCTTGCCGTCTCGTCTGCCAGCACTTCGTCAAGCCAGGCCAACGGCCATCTCCGACCCCCTTTTTTTCTCAAGCTGACGTCGAGGGCGGCGCGACAGTCCGCCTCTGCCAGAGCATCGCCGAGAAACGGCGATCGCAGCACATGACTGACCTGGCTCCACTGAGGTGCTACATCTGTAAGCGCAAGCAGATCCAGCGCTGTGGCTATCATGGGATGACTGGCAAGGGGAGCGCTCGCAGACACTGAAAAAACCGGCTCAGCCTCTGCTGCGATGCGCTCAGAAGCACCCGGGGACAGAACCTCGGCGAAAATACGGCTCACCTCCTCGTGCCGGCCTGACAACTCCGGAACCACCACCCCGACGGTTGCCGAATCTTCCGACTCCAGGCGCTGCAGGCACCAATGCGCCGCAGCGACAAGTTCGGTTTCGCTGTCTGCCGCACTGACAACCGTGACCTGCAACGGTTGAATCGTGGGTTGGTGGCGGGACAGAGAAATGCCGGACTCCGCCAGGTGCCGGGAAAAGCTCTGCTGCTGAGGCGTCAATTCGTCAAAACCCACAAGCAGCACTGCTGCAGGCAATTGCCTGAGTTCGCCGGCGCCCAGGAGCGCTGTCAATGCTTCCGGCAAACGCGCGTCATCAAGCCAGCCCTCACGGGCGCACAACTCCGTGTAGGTATTTGCCCACACCAGAAACCTCGACGCGTCCTCCGAAGCCAGCTCCGCCGCTTCCTCCCAGGGCATCTCCCAAGCCCAGGCAATGTCCCAGGCTTCGCTGGCCGCCCGCGCCACTGCGTGAACCTGCAACAGGCCTTCCGCCCCCTCTGCTTCACGGATTATCTGTTCCCACAGAATTTTCTTGTGCCCGGCGCTCAGCAGCCTCCGTTGCCGGGCAGCCCCTGCCTGCCAACCCAGATCAAACCAGAGCCTTCGCAACCACTCAGCCCACGGAACAACGGCGGGGCGCTCCCATACCGTCAGCTGGCGGCTCCGGTAATCTGCGTAATGCAAGCTAAGTTCCCGAGCAAGACGACTGCTGCCGGTCACAATGGTCGTACCATTGTCCAGCGCGCTTATAATCTCCTGATACTTTTCTGGCACAGGTGGCACGGGTTCCTTTTATGCTGGACTCGTAATAAAAAGGCGCCAATCCTGATGGACCGGCGCCATGAGTTTCGCATGCTGGGGGGAAGATCGAAACCCGCTTAGTTATGAATCCATTGAAACGTCTTCGCAACAATTCCCAATCATCAAGTACCAGGTCTCGAGCGGATCCCAGTCCGCGGCCCTTGAACCCTCGGCTACCTGGCGTGCTTGGATACGCAACAGCTTCGCAAGCAGTGCGCGGGCTCTATGCGAGTCTGCTGCAAGATTTGAATGCGGCCCGCCCGGCGACGAAATATCGCGGTCATAATTAGCAGCGCAAAGACGCTCCACGTCAATCGTAAACTGCACTGGCATAGCTGTTCCTCCTCGTGGAAGAACAGTCTAGAAAATGTCAGCGAAGTAAAAGGGTGCGCCAGATCACATTTAGGCGCGCGGATTGTGAAAATTTGTCGACAGCTCAGCTCTTGCCCGGGCTCGGCGCCACCTCACTGAATTCGAGAACGTGAGTGCCCAGCTCTATCTCGTCACCATCATACAAGCGCTTTTTCTTTACACGCTTATTATTGAGAAATACACCGTTGGTGCTGTTCAGGTCTTCAATCCAGCTGTGCTTTTCGTCAGTGTATATCTGCGCATGATGGCGACTGACAAACTCACTGTCTATCTGAATGTCGTTGTCAGCAGTACGCCCGATTATCAGGCGCCCCCTTATTAATGGATAAATCGTTGTTTCACCGCCAGGGCCAACGACCCGCATTTCACCGCGGCCTGCGCGGGGTCCGATTCCGAAACGCCTGATTCCCGTATGATCGGTATGCGTGCGCTGGGCAAACTCAACCCAGCCAAGCTCTTCAATAGCGGTTTCCAGAATCGGTATCGTCACGCGCTTGGTACTGTCGGCAAAACATACAATCAACGCGGTGTCACACAGCGTATTGATAAGGCGAGGTATCCCACCGGTATATTTGAATATAAATGGATAACATTCATCAGCAAATATTTTCGTATCGCTGGCATCCGCCACTTGCAGGCGGTGTTCTATATATTCACGGGTCTCTTCGGGGTTCAGGGCTTTCAGGTGGTAACGCAGTCGCGTTCGCTGGGCCAGCTGTTCCATCTGCGGCGAATCCAGAATCTCCTCCAGCTCTGGTTGCCCAACCAGTATCACGCTCAACAGCTTTTCTTTCTGAGTCTCAATACCAGACAACAGGCGAATCTCTTCCAGCACAGTTTGGCTGAGATTCTGCGCCTCATCGACAATAATAACGACACGCCGTCCATCCTCGTGCTGAGCAACCATAAAGTCCTTCAGCATCTTCAGCAATTCGGCCTTGCGTTTCTTGAATGGATTGAAACCAAATTCGACCAGCACTGCCTGCAGGAATTGCACCGGGGTCACCTGTGTCTGGTAGACCCGCGCTGTGACAATTTCGTCGCGGTCTATCTCCGACAGGAATTTTTCAATCAGGGTAGTCTTTCCCGAACCGATTTCTCCGGTAATTACGACGAAGCTGTCCGTGAGCAATACGGTTGAATCCATGAACGAAGCAGCCTGCGAATGCTGCCTGCTCAGATACAGGAATGCCGGGTCCGGGGTCAGCCGAAACGGATATTCGCTCAATCCGAATAATTCAAGATACATACTTTAGCTGTCCTGTCCCGACCCGGGGGTGAAAGCAACTTCCATTCGCTGCGCAGATTATGGAGGCTCGCGCCGGTCTGTTCAATCACCCAGCCAGCTCACTACGCGGTTTTTGTCGGCCCGCGACTGCCGCCGAAAACCCGGCTGAGTTATGATATCCGGCCGATCAGGCCGGACCGGACGCACGGACAATATGAGCACTGAAATGCCCGCTGCACAGCGACTGCACGTGGTAATACTTGCCGCTGGCGCGTCGGTTCGCTTTGGCAGTCCCAAGCAGATTCTCGCCTACCAGGGGCGCAGTCTGATAAGGCGAGCCGCCGACGCCGCTGCAGCGCTTGCGGGTTCGCATGTGACGATAGTCCTGGGGGCACATTCGCGCGAAGTCGAAGGTGAGTTACTTGGCCTGGATGCTTACATTATTCACAACGCTGACTGGCGTGATGGTCTCGCTTCATCAGTGCGCAAAGGGTTGCTGACCGTGCCATCTGCCCCACTCGGCGTCTTGCTGATGGCCTGCGACATGCCCCTTGTCGATTATGCGTTGCTGGACACCATGACTAATCGGTGGGATCTTGATCGGAGCCGAATAATTACCTGCACAAGTGAGCGCGGTACAGGGCTTCCGGCGATTATCCCGCGACGCTACTTCAAGGCCCTGATGAGTATCAAGGGAGACCCCGGAATCAATAGTTTTTTTGCGCGCCACAAAAACGTGAGCGTGGAATTACAACCGCCAGAAGTTGCCTCGAATATAGATACCAGCCGCGACTTCGAAGCCCTCAAAGTCAGCGACCCAGTTCACAAATAAAAAATGCCGCCCACTGCGGGGCGGCACTTCGCCACTATTTTTTTGTGCCGTGTCAGGCGCTGAGTCTGGGCAGCCGCGTTGAGGTGTCATAGGGATTGCATCCAGCGTTATCCTCTCCGGCAAGGCTGAGTTCCACAAACGCCTTGTCCAGAACATCGGTCATGCTGAGAATGCGCTTCCACCCCATTTCATTGCGGCGTCGGTAGTTGGCCAGCACCTCTTGCGGGATGTAATCCGTCTGTTTGCGAGCAACTGCGCTCATATCCATCCACTTTTACATAAGAAAAGTCAGGTGTGAACTGTATCGGGTCTTTTGCGCTCAATATGTGACGAACATCACAAAATGCCGAGATCCGGGCTGAGGGCCAGGCGCAGGGCGTGAGCCGGTGTCCGGCAGAGCGACAATGGCAATTACGAGGCGAGACCGAAGTGCTCAATCTGGCAACAGCCTGTTCGATTACAGGCCATAAGGACGTTGAGTATGAATCCG
>JBFGOQ010000046.1:0-17710 GCA_041565075.1 Gammaproteobacteria bacterium | reverse complement strand
TTAAGCTACCGCATGCGAGCCTGGCTGGGCATGCGCGCAGACGAGCCCAGCGCGGAACTTGGCTGGCTGCGACTGTTGCTGGGCATGGTCTTGTGGCTGGCGTTTGGCTGGTATCTGCTGACTATCTGGGACGCCACGGGCAACCTCCTGCCCAAGGTTGTCAGCTACGTGGCCGAAGGAATTGCCATCGGTGAGGCACGATTCGTGCCCGCTAACGTTTTGCTTGGCCTGTTGGTATTCGGCCTGATCGTCACTACTACCGTCTGGATCAAGGCACGTCTGGGGAAAAACTGGCTCAGGACGGCCGTCAGTGATCGGGGTTCGCGCGATGCCCTCGTGACGATTACCGGCTATCTTGGCTTCGTCATTGCGATGCTCGTTGGCCTCACTCTTGCTGGCGTCAGTTTCCAGGGTCTTGCCATAATTGCCGGCGCCTTGTCACTCGGTATTGGTTTCGGCCTGCAGAATATTGTTAATAATTTCGTGTCAGGTTTGATTCTGTTGTTCGAACGTCCCATCAAAGCTGGCGATTACATTTCTGTAGGAGATGTCGAAGGCTTTGTTAAACAGATCCGCATTCGATCAACTGAGCTGGAAACGCTGGATCGCCAAAACGTCATTGTTCCCAACTCTGAGCTGATTGCCACCCAGGTAACAAACTGGATGCTTCGCGACCCGGTAGGTCGCCTGAAATTACAGGTTGGCGTAGCCTACGGCTCGGATACGGCAAAAGTCAGAACGATCCTGGAAAGCGTCGCCAAGGACCATGCCGAAGTCCTGACCAAGGGGCGATTGAGTCCGCCTACGGCGTTGTTCAAGGGCTTCGGCGACAGTTCGCTGGATTTCGAACTGCGCGTGTGGATTCGCAATATCGACCGGAGATTTCACGTCTCCAGCGACCTGAACTTTGCGATCGACCAGGCTTTTCGTGAAAACGGTGTCGAGATTCCATTCCCGCAACGCGATTTGCACGTGCGAAGCTGGTCGGAAAAAGCCGCCCCGCCTTCGGCAAAACATCGCAAACAGGACACAGATCCGGAGCCCGAATAGACTATGGATTTATTCCTGCGCAAACGACCGCAGCCGGGCTCGGCCCCTGGCACAGTTCTTCATCGTCGCGAAAGGCCGCTCTCGCCGGTACACATGTCGGTAGTTGACTACCAGGGCGGCGATTACGAAGAGTATACCGACCTCAGCATTGATGATGCCCGGCCGTTTTTTGAAAGTGCCAGGAACACCTGGTTACACGTGCAGGGTGACCCCAGTCCTGATCTCGTGCGGACTATCGGTGAAGCGTATAACTTGCACCCGCTGGCAGTTGCCGACGTCATCAACGGGGGTCAGCGGACCAAGATCGAGAACTACACGCAGCAGCATTTCGTGGTTCTCAGGCATCCGGTTCTGGAAGACGACATCCTGGACACCATGCAGGTGAGTATTTTTCTTGGCAAGAATTACGTTGTCAGCTTTCATGGCGGCGAGGCCGATATCTTCTCGCCGATTCGCGAGCGGCTGAGAAACAATCCTGACGGACGCTTGCGGACGCTGCAATGTGACTACCTTCTGTACGCACTTATTGACCTGATTGTAGACAGCAGCTTCCCGGTGCTGGAAGTCCTTGGAGAGCAGCTGGAAAGCCTCGAAGATGAAGTACTCGAAAACCCGTCACGCGACACGCTGGACAATATTCACTTGATGAAGCGTGAGTTGATACTGCTGCGCCGCGCACAATGGCCACAGCGTGAATTACTTAATGTTCTGCTCCGAGACGAGTACGGTTTTGTCAAAGAAAACACCAAGATATATCTGCGCGATTGCTACGATCACACGATCCAGGTCATGGATCTGATCGAAAACTATCGGGAGATGAGCTCTGGTCTGCTCGACGTTTACCTGTCAAGTATGAGTAACCGCATGAATGACGTTATGAAAGTGCTGACCGTAATCGCCACAATTTTCATTCCGCTGTCATTCCTGGCCGGGGTGTATGGCATGAACTTCGATACTTCCGCCAGCCCCTTGAATATGCCCGAGCTCTCCTGGCCCTTCGGTTATGTACTGTTCTGGCTGATCGCCATTGTCATTGCGGGCGCAATGTTGCTGCTGTTCCGACGCAAAGGCTGGTTCTAAGTCTCGGCGTCCCGGGTAATAGTCGACACGCCTCCCATGTAGGGCCGCAAAACCGTCGGCACTTTTACGTTGCCCTTGGCATCCTGGTAGTTTTCCAAGATCGCCACCAACGCCCTGCCGACCGCCACGCCGGATCCGTTAAGCGTATGCACGGGTTCCGGTTTGCCGGACTCCGGGTTGCGCCAGCGCGCCTGCATACGTCGTGCCTGGAAAGTCTCACAATTGCTGCAGGAAGAAATTTCACGGTATCTATTCTGACCCGGCAGCCAGACCTCGAGATCGTATGTTTTGGCCGCGGCAAAGCCAGTATCCCCGGCGCACAACGTCACCACCCTGTAAGGCAACTCCAGTTTCTGCAACACAGTCTCCGCGTTTGACGTCAGTTCTTCCAGGGCAGCATACGACTGCTCGGGCCGGACGATATGAACCAGTTCCACCTTTTCGAACTGGTGCTGGCGGATCATTCCGCGGGTATCTTTGCCGTACGATCCTGCCTCGCTGCGAAAACAAGGCGTGTGCGCCACCAGCCGCAGCGGCAGCGCTTCTGCTTCGAGTATCTGCTCACGCACGAGATTAGTGACCGGTACCTCGGCAGTCGGTATGAGGTAGTAGTCGTGGTCGCCCCGTAATGCAAACAAGTCCTCGCCGAACTTTGGCAGCTGGCTGGTACCGGTCAGCGCACCGGCATTGACGATATAAGGAACATACACCTCCTGGTAACCGTGCTCGCCTATATGCAGGTCCAGCATGAACTGGATGAGCGCCCGGTGCAGCCTTGCCAGGCTCCCATGCAGGGTAACGAAGCGTGAACCCGTGATCCTTGCAGCCGCTTCAAAATCCATGCCGCCCAGTCGCTGACCGACATCGACATGATCCAGGGCCTTAAACTCAAATTCCGGCAAATCGCCCACGCGCCTGACTTCGACATTCGCGGATTCATCGCTGCCCTCGGGCACCGATTCATGCAGTATGTTCGGCAAGCCAAGCTCGAAGGCCGACATCTCGTCCTGAATTTCACGCAGGCTCTCCTCGAGGGCCTTGAGCCGATCACCTAATTCTTCGACCTCGGCCAGCAACGGGGCAATATCCTCGCCGGCCGCCTTGGCCCGGCCAATGGACTTCGAACGCTGGTTTCGTTCCGCCCGCAGCGTTTCCGCCCGAACCTGGACATCGCGACGCCTCGCCTCCATCTCTGCGTAAGCATCGACATCCATCACGAATCCGCGGCGCGACAATGCGGCCGCGACCTGGGCCGGGTCCTTGCGTAGTAACCTGGGATCGATCATCTGAATTCCTTTTAAACCAAGCGGGCCAGCAACATGCCCGCGCCCGCAGCCGACACGCAACCCACAACACTGAGAATAATGTAGGTGGCAGTTTTCAGCCACGCGCCTTGTTCCATGAGGATCAGGGTCTCGATTGAAAAAGCAGAAAACGTCGTGAAGGCCCCAAGGAATCCCACAATTAACAGCGCCCGGAGTTCGGCATCGACACTGAATCGATTGATCAACCAGAAATACAGAAAACCGATCAGGAGACTGCCCAGCAAATTGACCGCCAGCGTGCCATAAGGAAAGCCGTGGCCAAGCCGCGCATACGACACATTGGCCAGCAGATAGCGCGTCAAGGCGCCAGCCGCGCCGCCGGCACCGACCAAAAGATAAATATTCAAATTCTCTCCTCGGATCCAGCCAGAGCTCACTTTCATGACAGTCGGGCTCCGGCACCGCCCGGACAGCGCGCCACAGCCGCTGGCCAGCAAAATCCCGCGCCATGATACCTGCGGGCCGCGACGAGGCCAACGCAGACGATAATTCCTGCAGGCCGTGCGAGGTGAGCATTCGCCACCAGCCCCTGTGCATATGGCAAAGTGAAACCGGGTCTGACACCATATCCGGGATTAGCGATAGAGATCATGACCAACCTGGCACACCCTTACCTGCGGTGGCCTGGAGATGACAAGCCCTGTAATGGTGATTTACCAACAAAGTTCCGGCTTAGCACGATGGTACGCTGGTGGGCCGCTGCTTTTTGTTGCCGCAGCCGGCATCATTCTGGCCGCCCATGGCTTTGCAAAGGCCAACGACGCCGACGATCCCGTCCCACCGCGCAGCGAATTCGCGAGTGTTTGCGCTGATCTCAAGCACAGTCGTGAAACTTACTATGGAGAATTTCTGCTGCGTGACGCGTTAACGCAACTGCAAACCGCAGCCCCGGGCTCCAGACGGGAGATCCAATCGCGACTGGCGGCTGGTTATCAGCTTATCAAGCTCGGGCGACCCGAGGACGCAGTTTTGCACCTGGACTCAGTGCTCAAGCAGAAGGATCTTCCGGTGGGCCTGAAGATGCGCGCTCTGGGTGTCAAGGCCGTTGCGCATTTGCAAACGGCCGAGGATCTGAACTGTCTTACTAACCACACCGCCGACAGCTGTCTGCTGCCGATCCGCGCAGGCGGGATTCACAAGCGTCCTGATCATGCCCGCATGGCCGGCGACACCTGTCTGGCAATGATCGAGATGCAAAAACTCAATCTCGATCCGCGCTCGGTCTGGCTTTTAAACCTCAGCCGCATGATCTCGGGTGATTTCCCGGCGGGCGTACCCGAACGACTGCGTCTTCCGGATGACGCCTTCACCAACACAGCCAGCTTTGATCGCTGGCGAGACATTGCGCCGGACCTGGGCATCAATGTCGTCGATCTTGCCGGCGGCGCAATCATGGATGACTTCGACGGCGATGGGCTGCTCGACCTGGTCAGTTCAACCGCAAATCCCTGCGATTCACTGAAGGCATTTCGTAACGATGGTCGCGGTGGATTCGAAGCCGTCACGAAATCCTGGCAACTGGACGCGCAATTGGGTGGCCTAAACGTAATTCACGCCGATTACGACAACGACGGTGACCTTGATTTGCTGGTGCTGCGTGGCGGCTGGCTGCACGAGCACGGCAGAATCCGGAACTCGCTGTTGCGAAATGACCTGGCTGAATCCGGAACTTTCACCGATGTGACCAGGGCGGCCGGGCTTGGCGAGCCGGCACTGCCCACCCAAACGGCTGCCTGGGCTGATTTTGACAGTGATGGCGACTTGGACTTATACGTCGGCAATGAAGGCCCCTTGAACCAGCAGCCCTATCCCTCGCAATTATTCGAAAACCACGGCGACGGAACCTTCACTGATATTGCCGAGCGGGCCGGGGTTACCAATGACCGCTACACCAAGGGTGTCGCCTGGGGTGACGTCAACAACGATGGGCATATGGACTTGTATGTGTCGACGGTCGCGTCGCACAACCGGCTATATATAAATAATGGTGACGGGACGTTTACCGACAAGGCAGAAGCATACGGCGTTACAGCCCCGGCAATACGCAGCTTTGCAACCTGGTTTTTTGACTATGACAACGATGGCTGGCTGGATATCTTCGTGGGAAATTATGAGAACCGCCCGGAGAAAGTCATGGCCTCGTACTTCCAGCCGGTTCCGCCGCCTGGTCAGCCGATGATCTATCGCAACCTGGCAGGCAAGGCCTTTGAGGAGGTTTCATTCAAGCTGGGCTTGCGCCGTCCACATCTCCCCATGGGTGCCAACTACGGTGACCTTGACAATGACGGCTGGCTCGACTTCTACCTTGGTACCGGCGAACCGGCGTTCGAGGTTCAGGTGCCCAATGCAATGTATCGAAATGCCAGCGGCCAAGGCTTCGAAGATGTGTCCTTCGCGGGTGGCTTCGCCCACATCCAGAAAGGCCATGGCGTCGCTTTCGGTGACATCGATAACGACGGTGACCAGGACTTGTTCCATCAGCTCGGAGGCTTCTATCCGGGTGATACCTTTGCCAATGCCCTGTTCCAGAACCCTGGTACCCGCAACAACTGGCTGACCCTGCGGCTGCGAGGTGACGGCGCCAATTACTTTGGTGTCGGCGCACGCCTCGTGCTGACAGTATCAGACGGCGAGACTGCCAGGGATATTGAATTGCTGGCCGGCAGCGGCGGCTCTTTTGGAGGCTCGAGTATGCAGCAAGAGGTAGGACTCGGTAATGCGACTCGAATCGAGCGACTCAAGGTCATCTGGCCCGGCACCGGCAGCCAGCAGGTGTTCACTGACCTCGAACCGAATCGCATCTACTCTATTAGCGAAGATTCACCGCTTGCAAAAGTAGTAGCACTGCCGGTGCTGACATTCGAGACCACTCCGGGTAAACATCGACATTAATTGCGTTCCCTGGTGTCGCAAGCATGTTTGCACCCGCCGATTCACCGGCTCAGGATTTACCTGCGCCCAACCAGCGTCTTTCGATGGCCACGCACCAGCCACCAGCCCCCAGCCACGCTGCTACGATCGCAGAAAGGACGCCCGCCAGGTTCCAGGCTGCGTCACCCCAGTCGCCCTCCCGCCAGCCAGTTTGAGACTGCAAGAGCTCGATCAGTACGCCCAGTGAAGCCAGCAACAGAGCGATGCGCAGCCAGTTTGCGCGCAGGAAGACACCGACGAACCAAAGCATGGCCACCAGATACATCAGGAAATGTGCCAGTTTGTCGGCGCCCACAATGGTCGGGCCGGGCAGGTCCGGGGCAAGGCTGACCACCACGATCACGGCGACGATCAGCAAGCCGCCGACCAGCCAGAGACGCGCATACTTTAGTGGCTGCACCCGCTTTACAAATCGTCTGCGCCGATTACGTCTGCGCCGTCGGGTGGCACAAAATCGAAAACGGTGGCCTCAAGTTCGGGGTTGTGTTCGATATTCCTGAATTGGATACGCGTGGTTTGCCCGAGACTGTCTTCAAGGTCCATAACCAGTAGCACGCCCTTTGCGAAGCCCAGACGAACCAGCCGGAAGTCGGTGTCAGCCGCCCTGGGCACCAGCTCGGTCCAATCGATGTTTTCAGCGACGAATCGCTTCTGCAATACATAGCTGTCGGCCACTGCCCCTGCGCCGCTCAGCAGCATGGCGGGCGTGTTGGCGAGGCTGTCGCCGAGCTGGCGCACTGTCACCTGCTCCAGATCTGCATCGTAAATCCACAGACGGGATCCATCGGCAACTATCATCTGCTCGAACGGCTCGGAATAGTCCCAGCGAAACCGCCCCGGGCGTTTGAGGCGGAAGCTGCCCGCCGAGCGCTGCGTGACCTGCCGATCCGCATCCAACATCAGCTGTTCGAAATCGGCACGCAAACTGTGTACCGATTCAAGATAAGCCTGCAACTCAGCAAGGCCGGAATCAACGGTGTCAGGACGCTCAGCGGCCGCCCACGGCGGTGTCGCTGCCAGTGCCAGCACCATGAGGGCCAGCCCGTAAGCCGGTCGTATCATTGCTTGCTCCAAATCAGGTTAGTAAGCCGGTTCAACTGCCCGGGGGCGGAGGCGCCAGAACCTCTCGCGCGCCATTCGATTGCAGCGGCCCGACAATCCCTGCCAGTTCCATCGCCTCGACCATTCGCGCGGCACGGTTATAGCCGATCTTGAGGCGACGTTGCACACCCGATATAGAAGCCTTGCGGGTTTCCGTCACAATACGTACGGCCTCGTCATACAAGACATCCTGTTCCGGGTCATCGATGGCGAGGGACTTGTCCGGGGCCATGCCCGGTATTGGACCGCTGGGGCCGTCGAGAATTTCATCGATGTACACGGGCTCACCGGCTGACTTCAGGTGTTGCACCACCTGGTGCACCTCGTTATCGGCCACGAACGCGCCGTGCACCCGGCTTGGCAGAGAGGTCCCGGGTGGTAAGTACAGCATATCGCCGTGCCCCAGCAGGTTTTCGGCGCCCATCTGATCGAGGATGGTCCTGGAATCGACCCGCGATGAAACCTGGAAGGCGATCCGGCACGGGATATTCGCCTTGATCAGCCCCGTGATTACATCGACTGATGGCCGCTGCGTGGCAAGAATGAGGTGAATGCCCGAAGCCCTGGCTTTTTGCGCCAGCCGCGCAATCAGTTCTTCCACCTTCTTGCCGACCACCATCATCATGTCGGCAAGTTCATCGACAATCACGACGATGCGCGGCAACGGTTCGAGTGTCGGAACTTCCGGCAAAGGGGCGTTCTCGTCGATGAGCGGCGGCGGCTCGAAAAGCGGGTCCGGCAAGGGTTTTTTCTTGGCAATAGCCTCACTCACCTTGCGGTTGTAGCCACCAAGATTACGTACGCCCAGGGCCGACATCAGTCGATAACGGCGTTCCATTTCGGCCACACACCAACGCAGTGCGTTGGCGGCTTCTTTCATGTCGGTCACCACCGGCGACAGCAGGTGGGGAATGCCTTCGTAGACGGACAGCTCCAGCATCTTGGGGTCAATCATGATCAGGCGTACATGTTCGGCCGTGGACTTGTAGAGCAGGCTCAATACCATCGCGTTTATCGCTACTGACTTACCGGAACCCGTTGTCCCCGCAATCAGGAGATGCGGCATCCTGGCAAGATCCGCCACCACCGGCTGACCACTGATGTTCTTGCCAAGCGCCAGTGCCAACGGCGCCGACAACTGGTCATAAGCTTTGGACTTCAGAATCTCCCCGAGTGTCACAAGTTCACGACTCTCGTTGGGTAATTCCAGCCCCACCACCGACTTGCCAGGAATCACTTCTACGACGCGAACACTTATGGCCGACAGTGAGCGTGCCAGGTCCTTGGACAGAGCACTTATCTTGGACACCTTGGTGCCCGGCGCCGGCCGCAACTCGAAACGCGTGACCACCGGACCCGGATAAACCGCGACCACTTCGGCTTCGATACTGAAATCCTGTAGCTTGAGCTCGACCTGGCGGGACAGCGCCTCGAGCGCGTCTTCGGAATAGCCGCCGACCTTTGGTGGTGGGTCATTCAGCAACGACAGGGGCGGCAGTTCATTGGCCTTGGGTTTTTCGAACAGCGGTACCTGTCGTTCGCGCTCCACGCGCTCGCTTTTCTCCACCGCCGCAATGACCGGTTCGATCCGCGGTGGCGAGCGCATGATTTTCTTCTTGATCACGGCCCTGGTCGACTGCTTGCGTGCCTCGCGCGCCTGGCGGCCCTCGCGCCGGTCCATGAAGGACTGATAAGCCAGGCGCAGGCGCGCCATGGCATCGAGCGTAATCCGGCCCGTCTGGTCCATGACCCACAGCCAGGAGAGTCCGGTGAACAAGGCAACACCTGCGAGCCATACGGCCAGCATCAGTACGGTGGCGCCAAGAAAGCTCAATCCGCCGGCGAGACCATTCCCGACGAGCACGCCAAGAATGCCGCCAGCGGTATGTGGCAAATTGTCGCCATTGAAATGCAGACTCGCCAGCCCGCAGCTGGTCGCGAGCGTCAGGAGAAAACCGCCGAAGCGAACCGCCAGCGCCGCTCTGCTTGGTCGTGTGACGCCATGATTACGAAACAGCAACCAACCGCTGTAGCCAACCAGGATGGGGAACAGATACGCAGGCAAGCCAAACAGGAAATACAGAAGATCAGCAAACCAGGCACCAGCTGCACCCACCCTGTTTTCGATCGGCCCTGCTTCGCCGGTGTACGTGAAGCCCGGATCTGACGGTGAATAGCTGGCCAGCGCCAGCAGCATGATCACGGCCACGGCACCGAACACCCAAAGTGCACTCTCGCGCAGCGCGCGCTTGATATGCCGGCTCAGTCGCGGGGCCGTGGCCTTTGCCTTGCTTGTTTTTGCCAAAAGGTTTGACCGTTTTATGAGATAAGTACAGTAACGCTCTGAATACAATAACTTAAATGCCCGGGAAAAGCAGTGCGGCGCTGGTGAAAACTTGTGTCAAAGCGGCAACCTGCTGCCTGCGCGCCTGGATCGCTTCCAGGTACACACAGGTTTTGCCGCGCTCCCAACAATTCCTTACCATTGCGCATCTTCCGGTAAGAGAGCAGAACGCGGTGCCTGGGTGCCACCCGAGCAGGCCGCAGCACCGTGAACAACCGAGCCGACCACCGTTAACAGGAAAAATTATACATGAGCACTCCCCGACATTGCCGACTTCTGATTCTGGGTTCCGGACCCGCTGGATACAGCGCCGCGGTGTACGGTGCACGGGCAAATCTTGCACCTGTGCTGATTACCGGTATCGAGCAGGGCGGCCAATTGATGACCACGACCGATGTTGAAAATTGGCCGGGCGATCCGGTTGGATTGCAGGGCCCAGAATTGATGGAACGCATGCGCAAGCATGCAGAGCAGTTTGATACAGAAATCATTCTTGACCACATCAACCGGACCAATCTGGCCCAGGCGCCATTCTTGCTCGAGGGAGACGCCGGTAGTTACAGCTGTGACGCGTTGATCATCGCTACCGGTTCGACCGCCAAGTATCTGGGGCTGCCCTCCGAAGAAGCCTACAAGGGTCGGGGCGTGTCTGCCTGCGCCACCTGCGACGGTTTTTTCTTTCGCGATCAGAAGGTCGCTGTTATCGGCGGCGGCAATACCGCGGTCGAGGAGGCATTGTATCTCTCCAATATCTGCTCTGAAGTTGTCCTGGTCCATCGTCGCGACCAATTGCGTGCCGAGAAGATACTGCAGGACAGGTTGTTTGAGCGCGAAAAAAACGGCAACGTCATAATTAAATGGAACCATGTTCTGGACGAGGTGCTGGGAAATGAGCAAGGTGTAAGCGGGATGCGGATTCGCAGCACACAAGACCGCGAGGTGGCAGAGGAAATCGAACTTGCTGGCGTATTTATCGCCATTGGCCACACCCCCAACACATCCATTTTTGCTGACCAACTGGAGATAGCTGGCGGGTATGTGGTGGTCAAAGGGGGGCTCGACGGAAATGCTACCGCGACCAGCGTTCCGGGCGTGTTCGCCGCTGGGGACGTAGCGGATTACGTGTATCGGCAGGCGGTTACCTCGGCCGGGACAGGTTGCATGGCGGCGCTGGATGCGGAGCGCTATCTGGACGGTCTGGCCGATAAGAAGTCAGCCGGCGCAGAGGTCAGTGCAGCCTGAGCCGCTTAGCGGCAAAACGCGGCCGTCTGCACCTGTCGAGGTTCAGCGGCACGAGGGACTCGCTTCCGCAAACGCCGATAACTGGGATGCGCTGAACCGAAGCGGCACGCCGTTTCTTGACTACGCATTTCTGGCCGGCCTTGAAACGCAGCGCCTTGTCGGGCCCGGGACCGGCTGGCGCCCGTGTCATTTCACTGCAACGCAAAGTAACCGGCTTCTAGCCGCCATGCCGGTGTATGAAAAGACCGACTCCTTCGGGGAATTTGTTTTTGACTGGGCCTGGGCGGAGGCCTATCACCGGACCGGCAATGCCTACTTTCCCAAACTGGTCGCAGGAGTGCCTTTTACGCCGGTGCCGGGCGATCGGATTCTGGCGCGCAACGACGACGACCTTGGCCAGGCCCTCCCTGCCCTGCTCAGTCATCTCAATCAATGCCTGGAGGAAGACTCGTTTTCCTCATTGCACATACTCTTCCCGACACTTGCCCAGGTTGAGTTACTGCGAGCGGCAGGTTTCCTTACACGTCTGGATTGCCGGTTCTTGTGGCGCAACGCCGGTTACACGACATTCGACGATTTCCTGGGGACTTTTTCAGCCCGCCAGCGCAAAAATATTCGCCGCGAACGACGCAAAATCCGCGAGGCTGGAATCCGTTTTACTTGGGTGACAGGCAAAGATCTCGATGATCTCGATTGGGCACAGATACACGAAATTTGCGCGTCGACATTTTATCGTCGTGGCCAGCGCCCCTATCTGGATCGAGATTTTTTCGCGCTGATCGCCCGGCGGATGCCCGACAAGATCCTCATTAATCTCGCTTATTCGCCGGCCGGGTTGATTGGTGCCAGCATTTTTTTTCGCGACAGCAACACGCTATACGGCCGCTATTGGGGATCTCTTCAGCAAGTTGATTGTCTGCATTTCGAGGCTTGCTACTACCAGGGAATCGAGTATGCGATTGCCCACGGACTAGCTTCCTTTGATCCGGGCACGCAAGGCGAACACAAGTTGCGCCGCGGATTTGCCCCGGTTGCGAGCTGGTCTTTGCACAAATTTGCGGACCAGCGCCTGGCCGCGGGAATTCGTCGCTGGCTGCGCGAAGAACAGCGCCTGGTGCGTAAGTACATCCTGTCGTGCCGCGCGGCCATGCCCTTCAATGAACCGGCGTCCAACCAGGAGTCCCCGACGTGAGCGCTCTTCACTGGATCGCCCCGGATGCCCCACCCGACGCATTTCCGCCCGTTGAACTTGCACTTGCTGACCCGGAGGGCTTGCTGGCTTCCGGTGGCGATTTGTCTGAGGCGCGCCTTATTGCCGCCTACCGTCAGGGAATTTTCCCCTGGTACGAGACCGGGCAACCGGTTTTGTGGTGGTCACCCGACCCACGTGCATTTATTCCGGCGGGTGGATTTCACGTCAGCAAGAGCCTGCGCCGCACGCTGCGACAGTCGCGCTTCAGCCTGGCATTCGACAGTGACTTTCTGAGCGTAATCACTGCCTGCGCTGCGCCCCGGCGGGGCGAGTCTCTGACCTGGATTACCCCGGAAATGATTGCAGCGTATTGTGCTCTGCATGCTGCCGGGATCGCGCATTCCGTCGAGGTTCTTGTCGACGGCGAGCTGGCCGGCGGTATCTATGGCGTTTCACTCGGGCGGATGTTCTGTGCAGAGTCGATGTTCAGCCGCATCAGCGATGCGTCGAAAATTGCCCTCGCCGCTCTCATCTGGCAACTCGAGGACTGGGGCTTTCCGGGCGTCGATTGCCAGGTTCAGTCGGCACATCTCGACAGCCTGGGCTGCGTAATGCTTCCGCGAAAGGATTTCGTTGTCATGAACGCGGAGTACCAGGCACGTCCGCCGCCGGCGAAATGGGCGTTTGAAGAGGGATTGATTGAGCGTCATCTTGGCGCAAAAAACCCGCCCAACCGGCGCTGAATTGAGGCCAACGATGGAACTTCTTTATTGCAAAGGTGCCACAGTTTATGCATGATGCGCGCACCTTTATGCGCAGAGGAGAATAGCCGCAAGAATGGCCAAGGAAGAAGCAATTCAGATGGAAGGCAAGGTCATAGAGACCCTGCCTAACACGATGTTTCGTGTCGAACTGGAAAACGGGCACGTAGTGACCGCACATATTTCCGGCAAGATGCGTAAGAACTACATACGAATTCTCACCGGTGACACCGTCACCGTCGAGCTGACGCCCTATGATCTGAGCAAGGGTCGTATCGTCTATCGCGGTCGCACCTGATTCGCCGCGCTGGTCCCGCCCGGCCGGCAGCACCACCTCTCAGGGCACGGCTACCAGGTCTTTTCTTGATTCGATGTCCAGCCGCAAGGCGTCGTCTTCCACGGTTACCTTTACTGCTCCGCCCGTTGCGAGCTTGCCAAACAACAGCTCTTCCGCCAGCGGCCGCTTGACGCTTTCCTGAATAACGCGTGCCATCGGGCGAGCACCCATCTTGGGGTCGTAACCTTTCTCTGCAACCCAGGCCCTGGCCGCCGCATCAAACTCGATAGCAACACCTTTGTCTTCGAGCTGGGTCTCGAGTTCCAGCAACAGCTTGTCGGCGACAAGCGCAACTGTTTCTTCGTCAAGCGCATCAAACTGCACAACGCCATCCAGGCGATTGCGGAATTCCGGCGTGAACATGCGGCGGATGGCCTCCATCCCGTCGGGTGCATGATCCTGGGTCGTGAAGCCGATCGATGGCCGGCTCATTTCCTGGGCGCCCGCGTTGGTCGTCATGACCAGGATTACGTTGCGGAAATCTGCCTTGCGCCCGTTGTTGTCCGTCAGCGTTCCATGGTCCATTACCTGCAGCAATAAATTGAACACATCAGGATGGGCCTTCTCGATCTCGTCCAGCAGCAGCACGCAGTGCGGGTTCCGGGTAATGGCCTCCGTCAGCAAGCCGCCCTGATCGTATCCAACATAGCCCGGCGGCGCGCCGATAAGCCTGGAAACGGTATGCCGCTCCATGTACTCGGACATGTCGAAGCGAACCAGCTCTACGCCCATGGTCAATGCCAGCTGCCGGGTAACCTCTGTCTTGCCTACGCCGGTCGGCCCTGCAAACAAGAACGCGCCGACGGGCTTCGTGCCTTCGCGCAAGCCGGAGCGCGCCATCTTGATCGCGGCCGCCAGACTCTCTACGGCGCGGTCCTGACCAAAAATCACCATCTTCAGGTCACGCTCGAGGTATTTCAGCACATCACGATCAGTGGCCGAAACGGTCTTCGGCGGAATGCGGGCCATCTTGGCGACGATACCCTCGATTAACTCGACACCCACTTTTTCAGGCCGTGCGGCCTCGGGCTGCAACCGCAGACTGGCGCCGGCCTCATCGATAACGTCGATCGCCTTGTCAGGCAAGTGCCGGTCGTTGATGTAGCGCGATGACAATTCCGCGGCTGCACGCAGGGCCTCGTCCTCGTAGGCGATGCCGTGGTGTTCTTCGAAACGGGACCGCAGACCCATCAGGATTGCAAAGGTCTCGTCCACCGTCGGCTCCGGCACCTCGATCTTCTGGAAGCGGCGCGCCAAGGCATGGTCTTTTTCGAAAATGCCACGGAATTCCTGATAGGTGGTCGAACCGATGCATCGCAACTCACCGTTGGCCAGCACCGGCTTGATCAGGTTGGAGGCGTCCATCACGCCGCCAGACGCGGCGCCTGCTCCGATCACCGTATGAATTTCATCGACAAACAGAATTGCACCTGGCCGTTTCTGCAGATCGGAAATTACCCCTTTGAGGCGCTTTTCAAAATCTCCGCGATACTTGGTGCCGGCAATCAGGGCGCCCATGTCCAGAGCATAAATTGTGCACTCCGATAACACGTCGGGCACTTTTTCCTCGACGATAAGTCGCGCCAGACCCTCGGCCAACGCCGTCTTGCCGACACCGGCCTCGCCGACGTACAGCGGATTGTTCTTGCGACGGCGGCACAGGATCTCGACCGTTCGCTCAATTTCCAGTTCCCGCCCGATCAGTGGGTCAAGCCGGCCTTCGCGGGCCCGCTCATTGAGATTTGTTGCATAAAGCTCGAGAGGGTTACCGCCCTGCTCGGCCTCTTTCTCGGTGGCGCGTTGCTGACCGGTTTCGGTGCTGTCGCCGCCTTCCTCGGAAACCGCGGAAATGCCGTGGGAGATGTAATTGACGACATCGAGGCGGGTGATGTCCTGCTTTTGCAGCAGATAAGTGCTGTGACACTGCTTCTCGCTGAATACGGCAACCAGCACATTGATGGCCGTCACTTCTTTCTTGCCGCTGGACTGGACATGAAATACGGCCCGTTGCAACACTCGCTGAAAACCCAGCGTTGGTTGTACTTCATGCTCTTCATCTTCATGAAGTCGAGGCGTGTTCTCGTCGATAAAGCGGCTGAGTTCAAGGCGCAATCCGCCGATATCGCCACCGCAAGCTCTTACCACGTCGGCAACTTCGGGGACATCCAGCAACGCAAGCATCAGGTGCTCCACGGTCATAAACTCGTGGCGCTTTTCCCGGGCGCTGCGAAACGCCTCGTTTAAACAGAACTCCAGCTCGTTACTCAGCATTCTCAGGCTTCCTCCATCGCGCACAACAGCGGATGCTGGTGCTGCCGCGAGTAGCCATTAACCTGCGCGACCTTGGTTTCCGCGATGTCGTAGGTAAAAACACCGCAAACGCCCTTGCCGCGCGTATGAACTTCGAGCATGACCCGTGTCGCTTTACCACGATCCATGCTGAAGAACTCTTCCAGTACCTCGACCACAAATTCCATAGGTGTGTAGTCGTCGTTGAGAAGTATCACCTGATAAAGTGACGGCCGCTTGGTCTTCGGCCTGGCCTCCTCAACGATAAGGCCCTGATCATAATGCTGATTTTCGTCGGTCATAGTCGGATTACGGTTCCGGTGCCATAGCCGGCGCGTTCCGGTAATTCGACAACTCTTGGAGCCAGTTTACGCCTCTGCTCAGCGACTTTTGCCGAACCAGGTCACAAAATTCGAACAACTGGCCCCTCCGTGTCATCGTCCAGCCCCTAGTTTACGACTACCCACCGGGGTCGTGGCAAGCCGCTGGTCTATTTGCTGATAGATTTGAATACGCCGCTCCATTCCGGGTTGGGTGGTTGCGAGCGGAAATGGGTAATGCGATCCAGGTAGATCTGGAAGATCCGGCGCTCCGGATAGGACTGGTATAGATTAAAAAACTCCCGCTCGGCGCTGTCCCAGTCAGCTTCCCGATACGCCCTGAGCGCGTGGCGGTGCCGCGAGAGCATGGCACGCGTATCTGCGTCCAGACCCGCGCGTGGACCGAGCGGCTCAAACACGGCAACCGGTTGGTCCTTGCCTTTGACGCGCACGCGGTCGAGTTGCATGAAAGCCCAGTCAGGCACCGCCTCCGCAGTGCCTACACCGGTTATTATCTTGACCCCATAATGCTTGGTGAGCCCCTCCAGCCGGGAACCCAGGTTCACGGCGTCGCCCATAACCGTATAAGCCATGCGAAACTCCGAACCCATATTGCCCACCCGCATGCGCCCCGAGTTGATACCAATCCCGATCTCAACTTGAGGCCAGCCGCGCTTCTTGAACTCGGGATTGAGAGTCTGCAACGCGCCTTGCATTTCGATTGCCGCAATCAGGGCGTTGCGTGCGTGATCAGGATCGTCCAGAGGCGCACCCCAGAAAGACATGATGGCATCGCCAATGTACTTGTCGATGGTACCGCGATGCCGGTGAATCACCTTGGTCATTGGCGTCAGGAATTCGTTCATCAGCTGACTGAGATCTCTTGGCCGCAGGCTTTCGGCTATGCCGGTAAAGCCGCGCACGTCTGAGAACAGCACTGTCATTTCGCGGCTTTCAGTTGTCATGGTTGCGCCGCCACTGCGGCTGCCAAGTTCTTCAACCAGCTCCGGCGGCACATACTGGCCAAACAGGCTAGAAAGATGGCGCTTGCCCCGCGACTCGATCTTGAAGCCATAAAGCATTTGCATAACAGCGATGGCCAGCGCCAGCAAGACCGGAGACGCGAGCGGCAACAACAGGTTACCGCGCGTCCAGACAAGATAATTGACCGCCATAACAGCGACAATTATGAGCACGGTAAACAGGCCGCCGGTCAGAACCGGCAGTCGCGGCAGCAACAGAGTAAGCAGCAGAGCAATACTCACCAACAGGGTCGCAGCAATACCCTGTACATATTGTGGCTGCTGCTTGATGCTCTGGTCGAGAATGCCCGAAATCACATTGGCATGAACCTCTACCCCGGCAAAGCGCTGGCCAACAGGCGTGTTTCGCAAATCGAACAGTCCGGGGGCGGTTGTACCAACCAGCACTATGGAATTAGCCAGCGGGTATAAAGGCGCCTGACCATTCATGACTTCATGGGCCGACACATATGGAAAGCTGAAGCTCGGGCCCCGGTAAGGAATGAGAACCCCCAGTTGACCATCAACCGGAATCCGCTGGGTACCAATTCTCAATGCTTCCAGATCGAGGTTATCGCGGGATCCAGCCTGCCCTGAGTGAAACTCGAAAACCACAGGCGGGTCGCCAAGCATCTTGCGCGCGACTGCCAGCGACAGAGATTCATAATATGCGCCTTTGAACTTCCGCAGCATGGGTACCCGGCGGAATACCCCAT
>JBFGOQ010000045.1:0-18168 GCA_041565075.1 Gammaproteobacteria bacterium | reverse complement strand
CCTTGGGCATGCAGGGCAAGTCGGCCCGGCCAGTCAGCCCTGACTGCACCAGGATTCAGGTCCTGGGCTTGCAACTTGAAGGCGAAGTCGCCCGCCCCTGTCAGGGCCAGGGATCCGTTTGCAGACAGCCTTCCGGCGGGTGATAAAACAGACAGCTGGCGGATTTCCAGTGTATCGCGGTTACCGTCACCGGTGACCGATACATCGAATTCCGGTTGGCCTTGCGCCGACGCCGAGAAATCAGTTGCAAAACGATAGGCATCAACCATTCCATTGGCCCGGTATCTGCCGGTGCCGACTTCGATATCCTTATTTTGTACCCGCAGAGACAGGGCCTGCCAGCCGCCTTGCACCTCAAATGACGGCGACCGGGTAGTAAGGTCGAGCTGCCCGGTGGATGAAAACTCGCCAGATTGCGCTTCAGCACCAACAATAGCCGTACCGTCCAGGCGGTATTTGCCCTGCTCACCGGCAACGGAAAAATTTCCGCGCGCGGAAAGTACGTCCGCATCTTCGGGTGAGGCCGCCATTGGCCAGCGCAATCGAGACCATTCCAGCTCACCATTTATGGCCGGATATCCGGCCCCTGGCCGAAGCTCGCCGGCGAAACTCAATCTGGCCGGGCCACCTCGCTCCACCAGGGTAAGCTCTCGCACGACAATCTGCGCGGGTAAACTGGCAAGCTTGAACTCCAGTTCAATGGCTGGCGCCTCACCCCATGCGACGCTGCCGCCACCTGCAATTTCGCCTGCACTGCCCTCAAGGCGCAATTCGCCTTTGACTGGCTCTCGCGGCAGTCCGGCGCGCAGTGCACCCAGATCCGCCGTGTCAAAGTCGGAAGTCAGGGCCCATTGCGGCCGGGTTGCCCAGTTCAGCACTGCCCCGCGAATCTCGCCATTGATGGCGCCGGCAAACGTCTGGCTGATTTCCAGCCGCGCGTCATTGCCGCTCAGTAATGACTCAATTTGTATTTGTTTATCATTAAGTTGCCATATTCCTTTAAAGTTTATTCTAGTTGAATGCCTGTCGCCTGCCTGGAAAGACAGACCGCCTCCTCCGGAAATGGAATTGGCTGACAGTGTCAGATCGCTGACCGTCCACAGTGCATCCTCAAAAGAGAACTCGGATACGTGAAGTCGCGAGATGGTGAATACTTCGCGTGCTGATGAAATCAGATCAATATCGCTGGCAGCCAGGTCCGTGATTCGCAACGCGAAAGGTAAGCGAGGTTCCGGAATCATCCCTGCGTCGTCCCCGACCTGCCCAGTTGCCGGGGATGAGTCGGCAAGTTGCCGCATAATCACGCGCTGCAGCTGCAGCGCGTGCAGCTTGACCTGACCCAGCACCAGACCCGTTAGCGACAGCTCGGTTTCAAGGGACTCAATCTGTATCTCAATACTGTCGTCTTTGAACCCGATTTCGCGCAGCGAGATGCTACTAAGGAGCGTTCCGTCGACCTGCTCAATTGTTACCGGCAACGCTGCCGTTGCGACGACGCGGGTCAGGACAAATCGCAGCCCGCCTGGCGTGGCCAGCAACCAGGTGGCCGCGGCAACGACCGCCAGCAGTATCACTGCGCCAGCGATGAACCACGCGCGCCTCAAAGTTCTGCTCCCAGACTGAGGTGCAGACGCAGACCCTGATTGTCGTCGCTCAGGGGTTTGGCGATATCGAGACGCAGCATTCCGACCGGCGAAAGCCAGCGCAAGCCCAGGCCTGCCGAATATTCCAGACTCTCATCAAGCTCCTGCAGTGCATTGCCGGCATCGGCGAAGACCGCAAAGCCCCAGCGCTGGGTGAATAAATGCTCGAATTCGAGACTTCCGGCAAGCAAGTAGCGCCCGCCCAGCACCAGACCATTTTCGTCACGCGGGCCCAGGGTATTGAGACCAAATCCCCGCACGCTCTGGTCGCCGCCGGCAAAGAACCGCAATGAAGCCGGCAACCTGGAATTTTCCCCGACTGATGTAGCGCCGAGTTCGCTGCGGGCCAGCAAGCGAGAACGCCTCCCAACCGGGTAGATCAGCCGGCCCTGTAAGCGCAACTGCACAAAGTCAACATCAGAACCCAGCGCCGAGTGCGACCCCCTTACTTCGACGGACAAGCGTGAGCCCTTGCGCGGGAATACCGGGTCATCACCCTTGCTGCGCAACCAGACAGCGCCGGGCAGAAGCAAGGTCTCGGTATCCGTCACGCCCAGTTCACGGGTATCCTCGCGTATGAGCCGCAGATAAACATCCCTTTCCCAGTGTTCACGCAAAGTCGTCTGCGTAATGCCCAGCTCCAGGCGCCGACTGCGCGTGTCGGCCAGCGTTTCCTGCAAACCACTGGCGGACAGAGTGAGACGCTCGCGGGTCGGCGCCGAAAGCGGCAGCACGTAGCGACCGGCAATTTCCTGCTTTATTGAGGACAGGCGCGTGTCCAGCAACAGCTTGTGCCCCCGCCGGTTAATCCTGCGATTCTCCCAGCCAAAGCTCACCCTGCCCTCGGTGTCGGTCCCATAGCCTATGCCAACGCGATAACGTTGCCGCTTGCCAGCCTCGGCCCGGATGGTGACCGGCACAACCTGCCTGGCCATGTCCGGCCGCCCGTTGCTGACCTCTACAAAAGCAAAATATTCGCTGTCATAGAGAGCATATTGGAGATTCAGCAGCCTGGCGGAATCGAAATAATCGCCACTGGAAAACGACAGGTAACGTCGCAGCAGCGCTTCATTCAATGCACTTTGGTCAACGAGGATTTCACCGATGCGATAGCGCGGTCCGCTGGCCATGACCAACTCGATGTCGGCGGACAGCTGCGCGGGGAAAACATCCAGGCGCCGCTGCACGAATTGCGCCTCGAAATAACCGCGTTCAACGGCCAGGCTCTGTAGCCCGCGCTTGAGCTCTTCATAACGATCGTGGCGCAGTCCGTCTCCTGGCTTGGGTGCCACGCGCCCGATCAGTTTGGCGAATGCGGGATCCGATTCCCCCGGTCCCTGCACACTGACCGCTACCGAACGCACCACCACGCGGTTGCCCGCCATCACCTTGTAGCGCGCCCGCCAGTTGTCGCCGTCTGCCGCAAGTTCAGATTCGACCGTGACCTGGTAAAACCCCAATGGCCGCAGTGCTGCGCGAATGTTGTTAGGGGCTTTGCGGTGTTGAAGACGAACGACCAGTTCGCCGAGGTCTTCGCGCCCGACCAGCCGGTTAATCTCGAGAAACGCCAAGATGTTTTCCCGCAGCTCCGGTTCCACACCCTCGACGGAGACGCTGACCGTGGCAGCATTCACTGCGTGGCTGCCAAGCATGAATAGCAACAGACCGGTGCACAGGCGCAGCCGCGACCGCGTAACACAATCGGTGGTACGTCTGCTCGATTGCAGAATTCGAGATGACAGCGGTGTGATGTTCACACCGCTATTGTGGCATAGCAACTGGCAGTGGTCTGCCGGTCGGTCAGGAAGCCTAGCGTTCTACCGGCGCCAACAATCGGCTGGCTACCCAACCTGAGAACTCGCGGTTGTTGGCTGTTCCTTTAATGCGACTCCAATCCCCCGACTGGTCAATTACCCGCAGTACCGTATCACCGGCGACACTGCCAATTACCGGCTCATCCGGGCCCGGTCCGCTGCGCATGCGTAAGGATGGCACTTTGACTACCATGAGCCTGCCTGGCCCGGAGGGTGTCGTGGTGGCAGCGCGGGCTTGTTCGCGGTTCGCAGTAGGCTGCATACCGCCCAGGGCGGACAGTGCACTGGCCGCACGGCCGGGGTCAAAATCATCCGGCTGCCGCAACGCCTCGAACACCGCGCTGATTCCCGGATCCGCAAGGTCAGTCCCGCCCAGAATCTGGGCTGCCATGGCCGCCTGTTCGGCATCCGCATAATCGTTAAAACGCCCGGCGGCGGCCGCCGTGTAAATTGCCGCGCGGAATGCGGCAGGCCCGCCGCCGCCCGCTGCGCGTTGCCTGAGACGGGGCCCTACTGCTTCGATCTGCCGACCAAGTTGCGCCACAGCTTGCATGAATTCGCTTTGGCTCGAGCCCGTGGCAGCATGCAGCGCACGCAGCCCCTGAGCGGTCTCAGTGGATTGCATGACATGCTCTTCCAGCAGAGCGACCATCCTCAGGCGGCTGTCTTCCAGCCGCACACGTCCCGGCTGATCTTCGCCCGAGAAGGTTGAGGCCTGCCAGCGAAGCTGCTCGAAAGAATGGTGACAGCCATGGCAATCAAACAACGCGAACTCGGGGAAAGGCCCCTCTGCAGCGTAATGCTGCTGCATCAGTTCGAGACTTTGTGCAGCCGCTGCAAGCAGGCCATCGGTCCACTCGACGGCTGCGGTTTGGACGCTCTTACGGCGCCGGTAGTCAGCGTCTTTTCTGAAATGGGCGGGCTGCAGTTCCGTGAAGGTGCGCAGTTCGAAAGTCAATCGTGGATGGCCCGCCCCCATTATCCGATGGTTGGCAAATTTATCGCCGGTACCCAGGTGACAGGACAGACACAATTTCGCCCGGGCGGCAGGCACCTCCGTCGGATACATCCCCGCACGCAGGTTGCCCTCGTGACTCGCAGCCGCCGAAATATGCGGCCCCAGCCATTCTTCGCTGCCGCCGTGGCACGCCTCGCAGCCGACGCCGTCCGATAAATTGAAAAAGCGACCACGCCGGCCAGCCTCGACGTTGTCGGCATGGCAATCCAGACAAATCTTTGCCTCGTGGGCTTTGCCGATCCCGAGATTCCTGGCGATACGTTGTGAGCGTTCGCTGAGCAAGGTCTCATAGGCGCGGGAATGGCGGTCGTGCTTGGTCCAGGTCTGGTATTCGTTCTGCAATACATCATAACTGTTGCGTTCCGTTACCGAGCCGTGGCATGTGGAAGCACTACATGACTTGACGCCCAGATGTTCTCGGCCATCGTTTTCCGGCAGCGCCTGCGCGGCGAGCCCGCCCGGCAATGTCAGCATCAGGCATGCCAGTGTCAATGCGCCTGGTATACGCGATTTGGCATTACCAAAGGTAACTGACTGTGAACGGCTAACTGAAGAAACCAATTTATTCATTGTCCTTCTCAACTTTCTGCGTCGTCTTCTGTGAATTTTCCACGTACCACGGTCGGCCAGAATCGTCCACGTACAGCCGGCGCATCTCTTCATAAGATAGTGGACGGGAGCCGAGTCTTCCAAAAACCGCAATCTGGCCGCCGGTCTCATCGACGCCACGATCTCTTTCCAGTCCCCGGGACAAAGCCAGTGCCGGCGAGTATGTATCACGCCAGGCGACCAGTTCAGGTACCGGCTCAGGGCTGAAGCCATAGAAATTCGGCTGGGTATCCGGTGAAGTGAGTTGCACGACATTGAGCCCGCTCTTGCCATCGGCCAGGTAAGCGAACAGCGAAGCATTAGTAGACCCTATGACCACGTCGTTGGTGTCCGTCAGCCGACCACCGGCATTGAACTTGTTATAGATGGCCGGTTTTTCGGGTTGCTCTATATCGACGGTTACGAGCCCATCTTTGCCCGCGGCGACAAAGGCGTAAGTGCGTGAAAGATACAACCTGCGAGCTTCCTCCAGCGCTACTCTCGCGCCCGGGATCTCCTTAGGCTCGGTGTGATTCGTGATATCGATGACTTGCAACCCGCCGGGATTCGTGACAAACAGGTAACGGAATTGCACGGCGACCGAATGCGCGTTTTGCATGGGGATCAGGTTGTCAATGCTGGGGGCCAGTGGTTTATCGAGATTGACGACTGCCACACCGGCGTCAGTCACCACATATGCAACGTGCCCGGCCAGGGCCAGGTGGCGGGCACCATTCAGAGCGCCGGCAGGATTGAAGGTCAACGCGCGAGTGAGCTGGTTATTGCGAAACTCCCCGTCCGACAGCGTGTTGATATCAACCAGGATCAAGCCTTCCTGCCGGTCGGTGACCAGCGCGTAATTGTAAATAGGATGAAACGGCTGCTCGCGATTTACATCGCGCATCAACTCGCCCTGATTGCGCACCGGATGAATCGGCTGGTTGGCGGGTAACAGCACGCAACTCGCATCACGCGTTTTGACGTGCGTATCATGACCCAGCGGACTGAAGGGCGCCGTTATAATGCGCTGACTGTAGCCCTTGTTGGCGATGCTCGCGACATCGTAAACGCGAAAGCCGCCCTTGCCTTCGGCCACATAAAGGTACTCGCCGCGCAGCTGCAGACACTCCGCCCTGCCGCTACCATGTTCGTAGGCCTCGGGCAGCTCCCTGTCTCGGCCCAGATGTGCGGCATAGAAATCAGGATACGCATAACGATGCAAGTAGCTGCCAATAACGGCCTGCGGCTCGTCCCACTCGGTTACCGGCACGGCCTGGACATGCTCTTCGGCACCAATCCAGGCATTAAAGCCGATAAAATTCGTGAAGTTGGTGCCCAGCAGCAACAACTGAGCCATGATCGCATTGTTATCCCTGTTCTGCGACAAGTGACAATCTTCGCATTCCTTGGTTTCAGCCTTGCGAACGGTATGTGCAAAATGCGGGTTCAATGCCTGCGAACTGTAGCCGCTGGCGGCTACCGGTGGCTGCTGAATGTAAATACGTTCGCGGTTGGCATTGGTGGAGGACAACACCAGAGCCGATGTTGAACGGACCGGCGCAATCTTGCCGCCTTTACGCTCCCCCCGTCTGCCCAGCATGAACATCTGATCACGCACCACCTGCGGATTGTAGGTCGCGTAATTGCGCGACACGCCGCCCTCGTAGTGATGCCGCTCGGTCTTCCAGTTTGCCTCGATCGGCAAATGGCAACCGGCGCAGCTCGTTGTCCACGAAGTGTGGCAGGTGTAACACTCTATCTCGCTGTCCTGATGTGCGAGTTCCCCAGGCTTGAATTCGGTACTCCAGACCTGGTTGCTGGGATCGCCCTTCATCAGCTTGGCGCGTGCCGCCTTCTCATTGAAATCAGGATGGGCCGGACTGACGGAGTCCTTGACAAGGCTCACTTCCCATTCTTTGGATGGATCCAGTACCGAACGTTGAATGAGCTTGCCATCGACCCACTCAAAACGCCTGCGGCCATCAGAATTGCGCAGCGCGCGCAGGTCATTACCGGCAGGCGGAGCGGCGGGACCCGAGGTACGCAGGTTGGGGTATGCCTGTGCCGAGCCATGACAATCCTTGCAATCGATCTCGACGGCCAGCGCAACTTCACCATACAAATGTCCGGTGCCGTGACTGTCCTGCGCATAATGGCAATCGACGCAGTGCATGCCATTGTCCAGGTGTATGGACGACATGTGCACGGCCTTGGAGAACTTATCCGGATCGTCATTGGCAACTCGCATGCCATCGGCATCAAGCAAGTTGCCTTTTCGATCGCGCTTGAAGATGGCGCGGAAATTCCAGCCATGCCCATGATAATCCGCAAACTGGGTATCTTTGAGCTTGGGATTCATCTCCGAGACTTGCGACAGAAATTCGCGGTCGGACCATTTGCCACGTACCACCGCCCCCTCGGGGTTGCGATCATAAATTTCCCGCATTTCCTTGTGACTGGGATAACGCTGCTCCTCCGGCCACATGAAAGGCGCATCCGACTCGTAATCCCACATCGTGTAACCCAGGTAGGTATTTACGAACATATTCGGCTGGTGCATATGACAGACCATGCACTGGGAAGTGGGAATCGCTGTCGTAAAACTGTGCTCCAGCGGGTGACCGGGTTTGTCTCGCGGAATGGTGGGGTCGGCGCTTTGCGACTTCCCCCAGTGGCCCGCTGCTGCGTATTGCGCCGAGTGTCTCGGATCGCGGTCATTGGCATATACAACATGACATGCACCACACCCGGACGTGCGATAGTCCCCCGGCTGGTCGTTGGTGCCAAGGAACCACATGAGCGGATCATTAAGCCGCGTCTTATGCATGTTGAGAACCGGCACGGATATACGCCCGCCCGTTCCCGGTCCGCGATTTGACTGCCGGAAGTCAGGTCGACCAGGCTCTTCTATGCGCTGTATCAGGCCGAGGGAATTGGGGATGCCCGTTTCCGGAAACAGGTTGGTCAGATTGCGGCCACCGCGTTCAAACACACGGAATACGTCGCCGGGCTTGAGCGTCTCCCAGGGCGGGAAGGGATACAGTCTTGGCAATATGCCATTGATCGCCATTTGCTCGTCGGCATCGTCACGGACCGGACCCTCGATGATGGCTGCTTCGCCCTCACGCGTATATGCCTCGCCCAGAATGTACTGTTTAAAGGGCAGGATGCCATTGTTGTACGCAGCGCCGCCGAACAGCATGGCACCCGTTGCCATGATGCTGCGCTTCGCTGCCTTGATAATGGGCAAATGGCAGGCCCCGCAAGCTTCCTCCGCAATCCGGTAGTCCGAAGGATTTACGAAGCGCACGTATTCCGGACTCTCCTTGTTAAGCAGCGCGTAGCTGCCCTCCGGATTTTCGCTATGGGGATAGTGCCAGGTCTTGGGGTACTTCGGTTGCACATGTGCGGCATCAAGCTTGTCGCGATACTCTTTGGATTTTTTCGACCAGGCTTGCGTTACGCGTACTGTTGCATCGCCGCCGTGACAGTCGGTGCAGCCCAGAATGACGACCTCGCTGCGGTGCATGGTCTTGGCATCGGTTGAGGTATGACAATCCATGCAACCTGCGCTTTTCGTATCAGCCTGGGCCTGTGACTGACTGAAAGGCGCAGGCGGATAGTGCGGATATTCGACATGGCGTGGAGACTCGCCTTCGGCGGCCCCGGCCAGCCCTGGCATCAAACATGCCAGCGCGAGTATCAGAAACAGATTCTGGATCGACTTACTCATACTTAGTACTGCAACACCAGGTTAGCCAGGATCGAATATGGAATTTCATCGCCAAACAGGTCTTTGTAACCCTGCCCCGGCAAAAGCGCAGCGCCCGAGGCACGAAAAACAATGTTCTGGGTAGCAAAAGGCCGATAAATGAACGAGGCGGACACGTCCAGGCCGATATTCTTGGCGACATTTAACTGATTGCGGGCGACCGCCACCGACGCCGTATTGTCGAACCATAACTGGTTGGCATTGAGGCTGAACCTGAGTTCCGGTGTAAGGTCCATGTCCGCACCCAAGCCCAGCAGCAGAATACCCGGATTGGTGAAATTGGATTGCCCGAATTCTTTGGATGAGCGCAGGCTGTTGAGTATTCCATTACGACCGGACAGGCTTACCCGGCCGCCGCCAATCAGCGGCACCCCCTGGCGAACCCAAAAACTGGTGTCGGCACCCGCGAACTGGGGATTTTCGAACACCGCATCAAAACCTTCAGACTTGCCGTCAAAGGGGTCGTTGTCGCCGCTCCCGTATAACAGCGAAAAGCGCGGTCGCAACCAATCATAGTCGCGCGAGAGTTCGGCGGCGAAGAACCAGGCACGTATATCGCTGGGGGAATCGCTGAATGTAGTATTGGTTTCATCGCCCAGGGCCAGATAGGCTGAAGTCGTCAGGTTGTTGCGACCGAAATGCCCGTCTCCGTTATAACCCAAATACACCACATCGTAGTCGCGACTGCGTTCTGTCCCGAGCGACGCGGGTCGCTGGATAAAACCGTTGTCTTCGTAAAAGATATCATCGGCTTCACGATTGCGGTTATATAGCAGCGTGAGTTGCGAGAAAAAGCCGAGCCGTGGAAAATCCTGCCGGTAAACGTTAAACACGAACACGTCATCGTCACGCAGACTGTCGCCGAAGCCACGTTCGGTAATGTCGTTTAATCCGCTGTTGGCATCCTTCTCGAGGCGTCGGAACCAGGCGAGGTTGTACTGGTAGAAATTATTGTCGCGGGTGCCAAACAGTCGTATTCCGAATTGATTATCCTGGAAAAGAAAGCCGCGAAAATCCGATGAAAAGGGCTGAATACCGATGCGCAGACTATCGAAATCGTAGCGTGTGGATACATTGCGCAGGTGCTTATCAACAAACAGGCCCTGGACACCCACGAATCCTTCTTTTCGGGTCAGGCCAAAACCCGGGTTTGGCTTGAGCAGGCTGATCTCATCGACGTCGACGATGCTGTAATTGAACACCGGAATAAAGCGAAATTCCCAATCCGGTGGCCGATAAACGGTATCGCCTTTGTAAAGTACAAACTCAAACAGGAAATTCTGATTGATCACCGTCTGCCGCCCGGACCCAAACAGATCAATGCCGTCAGGCCGCAGCGTGGACGGACCGCCCACCGGCACGGGGAACCGGCGCGGCTCATACACCGAATCGGAAATGATCAGCAAATTGAAAAACCAGTCGTTTTGCTCGCCGTACAAGGGCAAGTCGCCTTTCAGGGGGTTGTTGCCCGAGTAGGGGTCCCACCAGTTCTGCGGATAGCCAAGCATGGACACGATGCGCCAACGGTCCGGCACCGCCGGGAATTCCAGAAGTTTTTCCGGTACTGGCGGGGCGATGGCAGTTTCGTCGCAAGCGGGTTCAAACCTGAGCACCGGCATACCGGGTCGCGTTATCGATTGTCCCGGTGGCACGACACAGGGATCGTCAACAGCGGCTTGCGCTGGCGCCGCAGTGTCCGGTTCCGGATCGGCCGCAGCGATGACCAAAGCAGACTTGGACGCCTCGGTTGAAGCGCTGGCATATACCTCATTACTGTCAGCACTGGTCGCAGGCATGAGGTCGTCTGCTGCGGCCCGATTGCTGGTGGCTGTGGGTGAATCCGGCACCGGTTCATCGACCGCCGTATCGGTGCTGGCGGCCGTTTCACTGACCTTGGCAGAAGCTTGCAGCTCTTCGGCAACAACATCGCTTGCAGTTGCGACCGCTGTAGCGACAATCTTGTGATCGTTACCGATGTGCGGGGGCCTTGCGGGCACATGATCAATAACTGCAGGGGCACTTGTCGCGACCGGTTCCTTGCTCGGTATGGCCGTGACCGGGGTGATATCCACCGCAATGGCCAGCCCCTTGCTGTTCGCACCCCGGCCCGCCCCTGCCGGACCCGGTGTGATATCTATAAACACGCCAGTGCTTGCGGCCCCTGAGTTGCCGCCGCGGATTACGGTGACGGGAGTTATATCCGTGAACGCGCCTGCACCGGTGGATTGGGCATCGACACCACGGATGATCGTAATCGCTGAATCTGTGCCTGCCGCTGAGTCCACGCCGACGGCCGCCCACACAGGCAGGCAACCCAAAAGCGCCATTAGCGGCAGTGCCGCTGCTACTCTATTTACCCTGGCAGACATTTTGCTCGTCCGAATCGAGGAAAGGCGTTTGCGGGCAGTTGATGAACCGCAGTCGAACACCCAGTGGCGTAAGTCTGTCGGCGCGAATCTCCGGCGGGGCATTATTAACGCTGCCAAGCTCTTCCCCGGCAAGGTGCAGGCCAAGAAACGCGATCATGTCGTCCTGGTCCACGCCGTCCCCGGATATTCCGATTCCTCCCACCAGTTGGTTACCACGATAAATCGGCACGCTGCCGGGAAAGATCTGAATTCCATTGCCCAGCCCGGAAACCGGCGCAGGCTGATTAAACAACTCGGCAGGATTATCAATACCGATAACCCCGGAACAGTTGCGCGCGACGTCATCCGGAACGATACCGGCCACGAAAGCCACGTGATGAATCAGCGCGTTGTAAACAATATCCAATTGCATGCCAACCGAGAATACGCTCCATTGCCCTGGCGGCTTGCTGAATGGCCCGGGTGGATTACCATCAATTCCATCCGGATAAAAAGGCCGGGACAGATTGCCGCCTGCGCGGTCAGAAAATGCAAAAGCGCCGTCGGCGAGCGCTGTCGGTGCGCCCAGGAATGCTCTGGCGCTGGCCACGTAATCGGCAAAATCGACCGTCCGTAACGGTGGCCGAAGATCGCTGGTGCCAGGCGTAAACACAGTTTCATCAAGATATGCGGCAGGTGGCAGGGACAGGAGGTCCGCCGCGGCCTCTGCAGAAGAAAAGAACGCGGCGGTGCGTGCTTTTTGCAGTGACGCATCGATGCCGAAGGTCGGTGCGTCGCGAGTGCGCGCCACACCTAAAACCGTACCCTTGCTATCAACCACCGCAATGGTCACCCGCGCCTGGCTGCCTAGCGGCCGTCGAATCTGGGCGCGCGCCCGGTTAGCCACGCCCAGCGCCTGGCTGATGATTTCCCGAACCTCGTCAGCCTGTAATGCCCCCGATACCTCGGTGCCCGCGCGCGGCCGAAAGCGCTCTACGTTATTCTGATCAACGAGTACGAACGCATCTCGGCCGGGATAATCAAGGGTGTCCGGCCGCACACCGGATGCAGGTTGCCCGTACGCGGTGCCGGCGCGCACGCTGCCGTCCGTGTAACCCGTTACTGCAACAAGGCTGCCAGCAATCGAACTGAGCGCAGGCGCACTGTCCGGGGCACTGAGCAGATCCTGTACGCGAGTATCGGAAAATCGAAGAAGCTTGCCATCTGCCGTAATATGATCAGCGCGACGATCCACCGGTGCAGCAAAGCCAAAACTGCCTGCCAGAGCAATTCTCTCGTCCAGGTCGCTGTCGAGGCCGCCACTGACATCCTTGTCCAGCCCGTACAAGCCGTCGGCAATCACGCCTACTCCGCCGACCGGGGTTCCGGCAATGTATAAAGGCAATCCGCCGGGATCGGCCGACAAGCCCAGCGGTGAGCGCTTCGGCCCCGCGTCACCATCCACCCCAAAACGCAGCATCAAATCGGAACATGGCAGCTGGCTGAATTGCACGCCGAACAAGGGGCCTCCCGGCTGCAGGATTTCGCCGGGATTGAAATGCTCCTGAACAATCTGACTGGCCGTGCGCGTCGTAAACGCATTGCCCTCGCTGGCCAGGTAAGCACCGGTGACTGCTTTGGCGATCGCCGCCATGACATCAGGAATGATGCTGAGGTTTTCGAGACCGCCGCTGATCGCCGGTCCGGGGGGCGTCGAGCGGATGGTGATATCAGTCGTGGCGCCCTGCATCCGAAACACGCCCAGCACGTTGCCGCTGCGATCGGCCACCGCGATGGTGGCGGCCGCATTGTTGGCAATTGCTTCTGCGGAGGCTTGCGCAATTATGCGTTCGACGTTGTCTGCGCTAAGAAAAGTCTGTGCGTTGGCACACTGGCCAATACAGGTCTCCGAAGGCGGTACGGGAGAAACGGCTACATCATCGAAACTCGCCCCCCCACCGCCGCCACAGGCCTGGAGAATTGGCAATAATAATACATTCAATTTCAGTAGCTTATTGTTCACTTCTCGAGCAAATTCTCGTACATCAGTCCGGCACCCGGCAGATGAAAGCCATGGCAGGTCAGGCAAGTGCTAGCCAGGTTGCGCCCGTGACAATCCCGGCAGCCGTCAATTTTCGGCATCAGCACATCGCTGCTCTGAGAGGACGTTTTGGCAGCGTGGCAATCACCGCACTCGAGACCCGCCTCATGCCGGGCATGGCTGAAATGGGCCTTGGGCATCCAGTGCCCGGTCAGGCGCACCGGCTTGATCTGGGGCATAGCGCCTGGCGTTGTACTTAATGCCTCGCTGGCATGGCACTCCGCACAAACGCCCTCGAAAAGTTCGTCAAAACGCTCGCCAGCCAGGCGCCGGGACTCGGCCAGAGTTTCCGCTCGCTCTTTCGCGGTGAGCTCACGCTGACCGGGAATCCGTAAAGTGCTGGCGAGCTCACCGCTGGCAAGTCGCCCGGTCAGAAGTTTGCTGGCGAAGTAGTCCTGCAGCATTGTCTGCACCGCCTCCGGTCGGGCATGCGGCACTTCGCGGCCAGGTGCTTGTTCATCAAATTCCAGGACGTGACATGACTGGCAATGATCCGCCATGCGGATCGGCTGGAAGAATTCACCGCCTTGTTCAAGCTGATGGCAGTCGGCGCAGGCCAGGACTTGTGGACCATCCGGGCCGGTTACGCCGTCGGCGGACAAGTGCTCATCATGAGGAAAACTGAGCCCGGATTTCTCCGCCAGCGATGCATCGTCTAACGCTATGCGCTCAACTTGCCAGCTTACCGGCGGCTGACCGGCTGCGACCAGGAGACTCACCCGGAATTCCGGATGCTGGTCCTTGAAATTGCCGACCGGCAGCAGGCCACCTGCAACGGCATCTGTGCTCAGGATGCCAACATGGCAATCGGCGCAAAGCTTATTCTCAGCAAGCACCAGCTGCGCAGGCTCATTGTGCTCCTTGTGACAGCTCTGGCAGCGCCAGGACTCCATGTCCTCATGCTTGCGTGCATCCTTGGGTACGTGGTGCGTAAGCTGCGCATGACAAGCAAGACATGCACTGTCGCGCACCTGGGCGAACGGCTTTTCGTGGCAGGCCGTGCAGTCGTCGCCAATTTCCAGCTGGTGTGTAGGATGCAGGGGCCCGCTCAACCACACTTTGTCGTCAGGCAAGGGCGTACCACGCAGAAAGTCGGCAATACTGCCCCCCTGGAATACCAGCAATGGCACCAGCAGGAAGACTGCCAGAACGGCGAGCGCCAGACCCCATGACCAGGTACGCTTGCTCGGCGCCTGATCAATGAGCTCGTCACGGACAGGCGCTCTCTCAGCCTCTTCCTCCCGGGCCTCCGGGTCCAGTTCGAATGTAAAAGCAAAATCATGACTTTCAGGTGGCTGAATAATCTTCAGAATATTCGAGCCGATGTATACCGAATCGCCCAGTTTCAGAGACGCCTTCCTGCAAAAGGAATCATTGACAGTGATCCCGCTTACGCCACGGGTGCTGATCTCGTAGCCTGTCCCGACCTTGCGGATCTCGGCGTGTTCCAGCGCCACGCGGCGATCGCGCAGATGAATGTCCTGGCCGGTCCCGCGGCCAAGAGTCAGCCGTTCCCCGTCAAATGTGCGATCGTGGTGCTCTACGGCACCCGATTCCAGTCGGCGAATGAAGCGAATCAGTACCTTCACAGCGTCACCAATAGAGGAAGACCGAGAGAATGTGCACGAGCAAGGCGGCAATCAGCGCAAAAGTCAGTGGAATATGCAGATAAAGCCAGATCTGTAACCTGGCATGCAGGCGGATGTCGTTGCGCAACTTACTCAGGACCGCTTGCTTGGCGCCCAGCATATCGGACAATTCCTGCAAGCGAGTGGCCTCGTCAGGGTTCTCGCTTCGTGATTGCTGGTCTACCAGCCAGACGATGGCAGCGCTCTGGTCGCGGTTAGAAACCGCTCGTCCACCGGCTGCATCCGGCAGCACTACGCTGGAATCATCGCGGCCGCGCAATTGCGCCAGAACGGAGCCGCCAACCTCGGTGCGGTTGATGGCGCTGCTTATTACGTCCTGTACCTCTGCCGACATCTTTGCTGCCACACGTTTGCATCTGCGATCGAGGTCCGTCAGCTCATCCAGCATCTGCTCGCGGGTCATGCCGTCGCGATTGCGCGTCACCATATTCGGGAAACGCAGATAAGCATAGACGCCATAAAATCCGCTGAAAATAACCGCCAGCATCAGGAAATACGCGAGACTGTGTACGTTCCAACCAAACTGAAAACCGGTGTGCAGCGTCGCAATCACCAGCAACGAAGCACCCAGGTAAACATGCGCCGACAACCAGCCTTCAACCTTGCCAAAATTGGACCGGTACTGGCGTTTGCGCACACCGAAGGCGGTCAGCCACAGTATGAGCAGGGCACTTATCGTGCCGAGCACATAGCCCGTCACCGTACCGCCATTTTTGGGCTGTACGGGCTGATGCAGTGCGTAGACGAGTATGGAAAATCCACATAAGCCAAGCGCAATCCAGAGAAAGCGCTTGGCGCGATATTCGAGAATTGACTCTTGCATGGCTTTATCTTTTTGCTTTTTCGCCCTTTATTACTCGATCACATCAATCGCTTGTCATTTCATATTGGCTGTTAATAGCGATGTACAAGGTCCACGAATTGCTCCGGGCTGATTCTGATGGCCGCACCGGTCGGGCAGGCGCGCACACAAGCCGGCCCGCCTTCCAGATCCTTGCACATGTCGCATTTGACGGCCTTCTTGGCAGACTGATCGACTTCCTTCGGTACCAGGGCCTCCCCCGGGCCCGGCCCACTTCCAAACAGCAACCATTGCCAGAGCGGCGGCTTGGGATCCGGCTTGACTGCCATCTGGATAACATCGTAGGGACAATTGCGCTCGCAGTTGCCACAACCGATACAGTTGTCCTGGATGAAAACTTCGCCGTTGGGTGCCCGACGAATCGCATCGGGAGGGCAGTCCTTCATGCAATGCGGATTTTCGCAATGCCTGCAAGAAGTTGGTACATGCACCGTGGCAAATGTGGGTCCCGCTTCGCGATCGAGCCGGGACGTGCCGTCGTGCGTTTCGGCACAGGCCTTTTCACAGTTGTTGCAGCCAACGCACAGCGACTCATCTATCAACAATACATCGGTCGCCTCTCCCAGGCCCTGCTGCATCAGAAACGTAATGATGTCACCCGATTCCGGCTGTGCCTCCATACGAGCATTTTGCTCCAGCCGTGTGCGTACAGTTGCCTGCACGGTTTCGCGCAATTGGGAATTGCGCTCCAGCAACGAATTGAACACATCCTTGGTCAGCGTAATGGTCTCGGTCGGAACCGTCGCTTTTACAGTGGCCATACGCCGCGTATTGCCGACCAGCCCCATTTCGCCCACGTAGTTGCCGGACGCCACATAGGACAACACCACTTCGCGGCCACCCAGGCGCCGCGATACGGCGACCGAGCCGCTGCGTATCAAATGTAACGTGTCTGCCTCATCCCCTTCGCTAAACAGCACTTCTTCGGTATTGAAGTTGCGGATCTCGACATCGCGCGCCAACTCTCTTAATTCGTCGACCGTCGACTCGGGCGCAAAGGTCGTCTGGATCGTGCGCACGATAAACTGTTCGTCGATGACTCTCTTGACGTTCTCATTAGAGTTGATCAGCTTGATCATGGTACGTCGGGGAGTTTCGATCAGCACGCAATCGTTCCCCGCAATTGCTGTTGCTGATCGGCGTCGACCGGAAAGCAGACCCATCTCGCCAAAGAACTGGCCTTCCTGAATGCCTATGCGATACGAAGTGGCCTCACCAAGTTCGATCTCCGCCGAGCCCTTGAACAGGGTAAAGAATGTGTTGGTGTAATCATTCTTCTTGAATATGATTTCACCGGGAGCAAGTACATGGATGTCGCTGTCGAGCATCAGCTCGCGAAACACCAGGGCATTGGCACTCGAGAAAACCGGGATAGTCTGCTGCATTTCTGCCAGCGTGTCGGCAACATTGTTGAAACCGGGGATAAACTGCAGTTTCTGCTCGAGCAGCGGGTTGTCAGCGGGTTCTACCGGGTTGCCCTGCAGGTATTCAATGACCTCAAAGCCCTGGTTCCTGGCCTGCTTGATGAGCGGGTAGCCGCCAAGTGCACCGACGATATACAGACCTTTTACGTTGGACTCGTATTGACTGCTCAGCTGCGGCAGAGAGGTCGGTAATTCGTTGGGAAATTCAATGCCGCAACTTTCGACAAACTTGCGCGGCGGGATTGCCCCCAGGCGCGCTATCACCCGGTTGCAGGGTACCCGGGCCTCCCCCCCCTCCGTGTTGAGCACGATGACGGCGGGCTTGGCCTCCTCAGACTGCAAATCCAGGCTTATGGTCCGGTCACCGGCAATTTTGACGTCGCTTTCTTCGAGCCGCGCGGCGGAACTCTTGTAGAAGCATTGAATACGGCCGTCCTCGATGGCTTCCATGATGAGATTCAGGTTGCCCTCCTTGGCACGGGCAAACTCGTCCCGACGATTTACTATTATCACGGTATTGTGGGTGGACAGGGCCAGGGCGTTCTCGATGGCCGCATCGCCTGCGCCTATGACCACAATAGTCTCTTTTTGATACTCGTCCGGGTCGTCGAGTTGGTACTGCACGTATGGCAGGTCTTCGCCGGGCACCCCCAGTCTGCGAGGATTACCCTGCACACCTATACCCATCACCACGAATTCGGCTTGCAGCGAGTCGCCCGATTTCAGGGTAATCGTGAAATCCGGCGTCTCCCCCGTAATCCCAACGACTTCATCGCCGTAACGGATATTGACGTCCTTTTCCTTGAGGCCAACCTCCCAGGCATCCAGAATTTCCTCGCGCGAGCCGGCTTCGAACTCCAACGGACTGCGCAAAGGCAAGATGTTGGGCTCCGCCATGACATGCTTGCCTTTCTGGTAGCGCTGAATCGTATTTGAATGTTTCTCTGTG
>JBFGOQ010000044.1:0-18531 GCA_041565075.1 Gammaproteobacteria bacterium | reverse complement strand
GGTTGGGTCATGTGCAGAAATTCCTCGGCGGAGGAACTCGATCTGGGCACCGGCTTGCGCTATCGCACCTGGCGTTTCCTGACTCGTTTTATCGCGCCCGTTGGCGTTGCCCTGGTACTGCTGAACGCATCCGGATTGCTTGGGCTGATGCTGGACTGAAACTGAATGCGTGACGTGCAACGCAGTGCGCTGGTGCCTTATAGCGCGGATGAAATCTACCGCCTGGTAGACGACGTCGAGGCCTATCCGGAATTCCTGCCATGGTGTATCGATGCTTCGGTAAAGAAGCGAACTGCCCGCAGTGTGCAGGCCAGCCTGGAACTCGAGAAGGCCGGTGTCAGCAAAGTGTTCAGTACCCATAACAAGCTCACGCCCGGCAGGCGCATCGAAATGGACTTGCTGGACGGGCCTTTCAACCACCTCGATGGCGTATGGCTGTTCGAACCTATGTCGGAATCGGCCTGCAAGGTCAGCCTGGACATTCATTACGAATTTTCAAACCCCTTAGTCGATATAATGTTTGGCCCGGGGTTCAAGGAGATACTCACCTCGCTGGTCGATGCGTTTGTGAAGCGGGCCCGTGACATCTACGGCGACCGGTAATCAGGAGCGCGATTTTCTGCGCATCGAGGTAGCCTACGCGCGGCCGGAGCGGCAGGCGCTCATCAAGATTCGCGTACCCCGAGGCACAAGTGCGCGCGATGCCGTGAAGTTGTCCGGTATCCGAGGGCAGTTTCCGGAAATTGACCTCGATGAGAACCCGCTCGGCATATTTGGCAGAAAGGTGGCGGGCGATAAACAGTTGAGTGATGGCGACCGCGTGGAGATTTACCGGTCGCTCAAGGCTGATCCCAGGGAAGTGCGGCGTCGGCTGGCGGCCGAGGGCAAGACAATGGGACGTAAGCGTAAAACCTAGCCTTCCTGCTTGTCGATGCGACTTACTTTCCCTTCGCTGAAATAGACCACCACTTCCTTGCGCCTGGTTTCGCCGGTGCGGCCGTTGCGAAAGTAATAGACGTAGTCCCAGCGATCGGCGCTGAACGGATTGTCTGCCAGGGGCGTGCCCAGCAAGAACTTAACCTGTTCGCGGGTCATACCCTGTTCGACACGGTTTACCTGATCGTCTTCAAGGTAGTTGCCCTGTTGAATGCTGATCTTGTGAACACATGCCCCTAAAGTAATGGCGGCGGAAAGAATCAGGGTTTTGAGGGTGTTTGACATGGTGATAATTCGTTCACTCGGTGGAGACCGGCGCTCGGCTGCGCGATAATGGCGGCAGATCATACCTCAAGTCAGGACGGGCGGCAGCCGTCGCCTGGCGCAAACCATGGAAAGTGAAGAACTCAGGCAAGCCGGTCTAAAGGTCACTGTCCCGCGGCTCAGGATTCTCGAAATCCTTGAATCCGGCGGGCGGCGTCACATGAGTGCCGAAGACGTCTATAAGGCCCTGCTGGCATCCGGAGACGATATCGGCATCGCGACGGTATACCGGGTGCTCACGCAGTTTGAAAGCGCGGGCCTCGTGCGGCGGCACAATTTCGAAGGTGGCCACTCGGTGTTTGAACTCGATGATGGCGGGCACCATGACCACATCGTGTGCATCGATTGCGGGCGGGTAGAAGAATTCATGGACGAAACCATCGAGGCGCGCCAGGATCAGATTGCCAGCCACCACGGTTTCGATATTCACGATCATTCGCTGATTCTTTACGGCCATTGCCGTAAACAGCAATGTCCGCACCGCAAGCAGCGCGGCAAGAAGTCCTAACCTTCGCGGGCTTTGTCGATCATTTCGCGCGCGTGTTCGCGGGTACGGCGGGTAATCTCTACACCGCCGAGCATGCGCGCGAGTTCCTCCACGCTTTCGTCGCGGGTGAGTGGCCGCAGCGTCGTGCGGGTCGTCTTGCCGTCGGTCAGCTTGCTAACGCGCACATGATGGTGTGCCTGACTGGCTACTTGCGGCAGATGAGTCACGCATAACACCTGGTGGTCGCTGCCCAGTTCACGCAGGCGTCGCCCGACAATCTCCGCCACGCCACCACCAACGCCAGCATCTACTTCATCGAATACCAGGCAGCCCGTGGTGGTGGCACCGGCGGCGATAACCTGGATGGCCAGGCTGATGCGCGACAATTCGCCGCCCGAGGCAACCTTGCCAAGCGAGCCGGGAGGATGGCCCGGGTTGGCGGTGACGCGAAACTCGATAATATCGCCGCCATGCTCCGAGGGGCCGAGCTCCGGTGTGGCAGTCACACTGGCCTCGAATCTGCCGCCCGGCATGCCCAGGGCCTGCATCATCGCACTGACTTCCTCACTCATGCGTTGCGCCGCAGTCGCGCGCGCTTTCGAAAGCTTGCCGGCGGCCGCCCGGTAAGCTTGCTCACAGCGATCCAGGTCGGCCTGCATGGCTTCCAGCCGGGCATCTGTGCCCTTCAGAGTTTCCAGCTCGGCGCCCAGTTGCCGGGCCAGCGTCGGCAGTGCCGCCGCCTCGACCTTGTGTTTGCGTGCGACCTCGTACAAAGCCGAGATGCGCGTCTCGACCCAGTCCAGTCGCGCCGGGTCCATTTCCAGGGTATCCAGGTAGCGGCGCAGCGAATCGATGGCCTCTTGCACATGGATGCCGGCGTCAGCAACCAGCCTGGCGGGTTCGCTCAACGCGGCATCGATTTCGACAAGCTCCTGCAACGCGCGCTCGCTCAGGCCAATTGATTCGTCGGCGCCACCCTCGCCATCGAGGCCGCCGAGCGCCGCGAGCGCCTGCTGAACACCTTCGGCGAGTTGTCCCGCCCCCGCGAGCTTGCGATGCTCATCATCCAGCTGGGCGAGTTCGTCTTCGGCAGGCGCCAGCGATGCGAGTTCCCGAACCTGGTATTCCAGCAATTCCAGACGACTGGCCCGGTCCGCATCTTTGGCCCGTAACGCGTCGATATCGCGATTCACGCTCGACCACGCAAAGAATGCCTGCCGCACTTTTTCTGCGCGGGCCTGGTTGCCGCCCAGGTGATCGAGGATCTGGCGCTGCACCGCCGGGCGCACCAGCGACTGGTGTTCATGCTGTCCGTGAATATCAGCGAGAAATTCGCCGAGTTTCCGCAGCATGCCCAGGGGCACCGCACGCGCATTGATGAATGCCCGGGATCTCCCGTTACGGCTGAGTGTCCGCCTCACCATGCATTCGTTGTCATCGTCAAGGTCCTGTTCAGCAAGCCAGGCGCCGGCCGCCGACTTCGCTTCGAGATGGAACGATGCGGTGATTTCACCTCGCTCGGCACCGTGACGCAGCGCACTGGCGTCGGCCCGGTCGCCCAGTACGAGACCCAGCGCGTCGACCAGGATTGACTTGCCCGCGCCCGTTTCACCCGTCAATACGGTGAGCCCGGTGTCGAGCTCCAGTTCAACTTCATCGATGATCGCGAAGTTGTGAATCTGGATGAAGTTGAGCATGCCGCTCAGGTCCGGTCTTTGCGAGGCCCGGGGCGCCCGGAGCTGCCGCGCCCCCAATGCAGCTTGGAACGCAAGATTCTGTAGTAGTCATAGCCGGGTGGGTGTATCAGCTTTAAGCGTTGCTCGGCTGCGCGCACACTGAGCCTGCCGCGGGCGCCAAGGTCGCCGACAGGCTGCCCATCACAGATCACCTGCGCGCGCGTGTCGCGCCGCTCCAGCAGCCTGATTTCCACATCCTGCCTGGCGGGGATGACGATTGGTCGATCACTGAGCGTATGCGGAGAAATTGGCACCAGCAGGACCGCGTCGAGTTCCGGTTGCACTATGGGGCCGTTGCAGCTCAGCGCATACGCGGTGGAGCCCGTGGGTGACGCCACGATCATGCCGTCACTGGAGTGGCTGTTAACGAACTGCCCGTTGACGAATGTCTCGAATTCCAGCATGCGGCCGGCTTCCCACTTCTGCACAACCACGTCGTTGAGCGCAAGTTCGATTGGCCCGGGCCGCTGGTCGTTGCTGATCTGTGCCTGCAACAACAGGCGTTGTTCGCTGGTGAAATTACCGTTCAGAACCTCGTCCAGGCTGCGTAGCATTGCGTCGGGCGTGACGTCGGCAAGAAAGCCCAGGCGGCCGCGGTTTACGCCCAGCACCGGCACCTCGTGGCGCGCGACGAGATTGCTGGCATAAAGCATGGTGCCGTCGCCGCCCACCGCGACCACCAAATCAGCATGTGTGGCCAAATCCGATTCCGGCATCCTGTCGACGTATTTGTCCAGGTCCGCAAGCTCGAGGTCGTCGGCCACAATGACCCGCACATCGTGCCCGGCCAGGTGAGGTGCCAGTTCACCGAGGGTTTTGGCAACCCGCGGATCGGAGCCCAGCCCCAGCATCGCAATGGTTTCGAAGGTCTCAGACATGCCTGGTAGCCTTTAAAGAGTCGCCTTGCCTGTACGGCGGTTGTAGCACGACCTGCACCAGCCCCCAAACGCCGCTGCCTTGACAGCACCCTGGAGAGGTTCTAGTTTGCCTCTGGCACTCTATTAATGTGAGTGCCAGCAACCGTGGAGAGTGTCAAAACGCGTTATGGCACGCAAGTCCGGCAGAAAAAACCTCGATGAACGGCAACAGCATCTCCTCAGGGTGCTGGTCGAACGTTATATTGAGGAGGGCCAGCCGATAGGGTCCAAAACCCTTTCGGAGCAGTCTGGCCTCAAGCTGAGTCCGGCCACGATCCGTAATGTGATGGCGGACCTGGAAAAACTCGGCTACCTGCAGTCGCCACATACCTCGGCGGGGCGCATGCCCACCGGCCAGGCTTATCGAGTATTCGTCGACTCCCTGGTCAAGTTCAAGCCACCGGCGTCCAAGGAAGTCGAAGCGTTGCGCACCAAGCTCGAAGAAGGAGCAGAGGGTGCGGGAGGCAAGGCGCTGGTACGATCTGCTTCGACGCTATTGTCAGGTCTGACGCACCTCGCCGGCGTGGTGACAGTGCCGCGTCGCAACCACGCCAGTTTGCGTCAGATAGAGTTCTTGCCGCTGTCCGGCAACCGCGTGCTTAGTATTCTGGTCGTCAACAACAGGGAAGTACAAAACCGCGTACTCAATCTCGATCGCTCATATAGTGAGTCGGAATTACGTCGTGCTGCCAACTACCTCAATGAGCAGTTTGCCGGTCGCGAAATTACCCAGGTACGCGACAAATTGCTTGAGGACCTGACGCGCACCCGCGACAGCATGCATGACATGATGAGTGCGGCACTGAACCTGGGTCAGCAGATATTCGATCGTAAAGAACCGCGTGATGATTTCGTGCTGGCGGGCGAGACCAACCTGATGGATTTTGCCGAACTTTCCGACGTCGAAAAGCTGCGCCGATTATTCGAGGCATTTGCTCAAAAGAGGGACTTCCTGCACCTCCTCGATAACACCTTGTCGGGAGAGGGCGTGCAGATATTCATAGGCGAGGAGTCAGGATACGATATTCTCGATGCATGCAGTGTGGTCACTGCGCCGTACACGGTCGATGAGGAAGTGGTCGGTGTGCTCGGTGTCATTGGCCCGACACGCATGGCATACCAGCGCGTGATACCCATCGTCGATATTACCGCCAAGCTGCTGGGGTCGGCCTTGAATTCGAGGAACTAGCCCCCAGCGTCTGCTCAGCAGATTCACAGACGCTCCGGCGCGGTTCAGTCCCGCACCGGAGCGTGCCGTATAAAGCCGGGCTCAAGGCGGTCGAAGCAGAGACATTGGAGAACTTGGCATGAGCAAGCGCGATGAGAAAGGCAATAGCGGGCCGCAAGGCGCCGCGAATCCGGAGCCGGAGATTGAGCGGCAGGCGGAGCCGGAAGTGAGCGGGTCCGAGGCCGGGCAAGAGGCGAGCGAATCGCTGGAAGAAGCGCAGGCCCGCGCCGACGAGAACTGGGACAAAGTGCTCAGAATCTCAGCCGAGCTCGAAAATACCCGCCGCCGTGCGACTCGTGACGTGCAGAACGCCCGCAAGTTCGCCCTCGAAAAGTTCGCGGCCGAACTGATAAACGTCCGTGACAGCCTGGAGCTTGGTGTCGCGGCGGCGCACGCGGATGACGCCGACCTGGCAGGGTTGCAGCAAGGCAGCGAAATGACCCTGCGCCTGCTTACCAGCACCCTGGAGAAATTCGGTATCAAGGAAGTAGACCCCGAAGGGGAGCCTTTCGACCCTGAATACCACGAGGCGATGAGTATGCAGGAGTCGGCCGAGGCAGCGCCTGATTCGGTCCTCAAGGTGGTGCAGAAGGGTTACACGCTGAACGACCGTCTGCTGCGCCCGGCCAGGGTCATCGTCGCTAGGGCCATCCAGTCGGAAACCGGCTGAGCGTCGGTCGCTTGAAACCGGCGGACCCGACCCCACATAGGTAGATATCGGAATTACAGGGGCTTACAGAGCCTCAACGGAGACACGAAATGGGCAAGATTATCGGCATTGACCTGGGAACGACCAATTCCTGTGTCGCCATTATGGAAGGCGGCAAGCCGAGGGTCATCGAAAACAGCGAAGGTGGGCGCACCACGCCATCGATCGTGGCCTTCACCAAGGATGATGAGGTGCTGGTCGGTCAGTCGGCCAAGCGCCAGGCGGTCACCAACCCACACAACACTCTTTTCGCTGTCAAGCGACTGATCGGCCGCAAGTTCGATGACGAGGTCGTGAGCCGCGATATGGAGATGGTGCCGTACAAGATCGTCAAGGCCGACAATGGCGACGCCTGGGTCGAGGCTAACGGCAAGAAAATGGCCCCGCCGGAAGTTTCCGCCCGCGTGCTCATGAAGATGAAAAAAACTGCCGAGGATTATCTTGGCGAGCCGGTTACCGAAGCGGTGATTACCGTGCCCGCGTATTTCAACGACTCCCAGCGTCAGGCCACCAAAGATGCCGGCAAAATCGCCGGGCTCGACGTCAAGCGCATTATTAACGAGCCGACGGCCGCGTCACTCGCCTATGGCATGGACAAGAAACGCGGTGACCACAAGATCGCAGTTTATGACCTCGGCGGTGGTACCTTCGATATTTCAATTATCGAAATCGCTGAAGTAGACGGTGAGCACCAGTTCGAAGTGCTTGCCACCAATGGCGACACATTCCTGGGCGGCGAGGACTTCGATCTGAAGATCATCAACTACCTGGCCGACGAATTCGAAAAGGACAGTGGCGTGGATATCCGTAAGGACCCACTGGCGATGCAGCGCCTCAAGGAGGCTGCCGAAAAGGCCAAGATCGAGCTTTCATCCAGTTCGCAGACTGAGGTCAACCTGCCTTACATTACGGCGGACGCCAGTGGGCCCAAGCACCTGGCGATCAAACTGACGCGCGCCAAGCTCGAGTCCCTGGTTGGCGATCTGATCGAACGCACGATTGCGCCATGCAAGATTGCACTCAAGGATGCGGGCCTGTCGGTATCGGAAATAGAAGACGTCATCCTGGTGGGTGGCCAGACGCGCATGCCGAAGGTGCAGGAGAAGGTCAAGGACTTCTTCGGCAAGGAGCCGCGCAAGGATGTGAATCCGGACGAGGCGGTGGCCGTTGGCGCCGCGATCCAGGCCGGCGTGCTCGCGGGTGATGTTAAAGATGTGTTGTTGCTGGATGTGACGCCGTTGTCGCTGGGTATCGAAACCCTCGGCGGTGTAATGACCAAGCTCATCGACAAAAACACCACGATTCCGACGAAGGCCAACCAGACTTTCTCGACCGCAGAGAACAATCAGACCGCCGTGACCATCCATGTGCTGCAGGGTGAGCGCGAACGTTCCATCGACAACAAGTCACTGGGCCGCTTCGACCTGGCAGACATTCCGCCGGCACCGCGCGGTGTGCCACAGGTCGAGGTGACATTTGATATCGACGCGAACGGCATCCTCAATGTATCTGCCAAGGACAAGGCGACCGGCAAGGAGCAGTCGATTGTTATCCGCGCTTCCAGCGGACTGTCGGAAGACGAAATCGAGCGCATGGTGTCGGATGCCGAGGCGCATGCCGAGGAAGACAAGAAGTTCCGCAAGCTGGTCGATGCGCGCAACCAGGCCGATGCCATGATCGATGCTACGGAGAAGTCGCTGACGGAAATGGGCGACAAGGTCCAGGACGATGAGAAGGCCAAGATCGAAGGCGCGATTGCCGCCTTGAAAGAGGCCATCGAGAAGGACGAACTGGAGCCCATTGAGCAGAAGACCCGCGAGCTTGCCGAGCTCTCGGGCGCCCTGGCTCAGCGCATGTATTCGGAAAACGCCGATGAGGGCGCAGCCGGTGCAGATGCGGGAGCGGAGCAGGGCGACGAGGTTGTCGACGCAGAGTTCGAAGAGGTCAAAGACGACAAGTAAGCAATAGCGGATGGCGCCTGCGGGCGCCCACTTGAAGGTAGCGGTACGCGCGGCGCGGTCCTTAATGGGGCGTGCCGCGCAGCCGTATAACAGCATCGGGATTTGCAAGGCATGGCGAAACGCGATTATTACGAGGTCCTGGGTTGTGCGCGAAACGCTACCCAGGCCGAGCTGAAAAAAGCGTATAGGCGTCTGGCGATGAAATATCACCCTGACCGCAATGTCGATGACGCCGATGCCGAGGCCCGGTTCAAGGAAGCCAAAGAGGCTTACGAAATTCTGAACGATGATCAAAAGCGCGCTGCTTACGATCAGTTCGGGCATGCTGGCGTGGATCCCGGCGCGGCAGGTGGCGGTTTCGGTGCCGGCGGTTTCGCCGACATATTTGGCGACGTCTTCGGCGATATTTTCGGCGGCAGCCGGGGCGGACGCCGTCAGGTGTTCCGGGGTGCGGACCTGCGCTACGAGCTGGAGCTCGAGCTCGAAAAGGCCGTGTTCGGTGACACAGTCACGCTCACTGTACCCAAGCTTGTGGCGTGCGAGTCCTGTGACGGTTCGGGCGCAGCGCCCGGTTCCTCGCCGGTGACCTGCAGTACCTGTGGCGGGCAGGGCCAGGTGCGTATGCAGCAGGGCTTCTTTTCGGTGCAGCAAGCGTGTCCGCAATGCCGCGGCAGCGGCACGGTGATCAGTGACCCGTGCAGGGATTGCCGCGGCGAGGGCCGGGTGCAGGATTCGCGCAACCTGTCGGTGAAAATCCCGCCCGGCGTCGATACGGGAGATCGCATACGCCTGGCCGGTGAGGGCGAAGCCGGCCAGAATGGCGGACCACCCGGCGATCTGTACGTGGAAGTCAGGGTCAAGCCGCACGCGATATTTGCGCGCGAAGGCCGCCATCTGTCCTGTGAGGTACCGGTCAGTTTCGCCGCCGCCGCGCTCGGCGACTCGGTCGATATTCCCACTCTCGACGGCCAGGTCGCGCTCAAGATTCCCGCCGGCACCCAGTCTGGCAAGCTCTTCCGCGTGCGCGGCAAGGGCGTCGCGCCGGTGCGTGGCGGGCCCACCGGCGACCTGATCTGTCGTGTGCAAGTGGAAACGCCGGTCAAACTCACCGAGCGGCAAAAAGAGCTGATCGAAGAACTGGACAAGGAGTTATCCGGCCAGCGAAAACGGCATTCACCGCGGTCCGGTTCGTGGCTCGATAGCGTTAAAGAGTTTTTTGACAGGGACTGAGCCGGGCAATCCGACCTTGCTGTCGCAGAGCCCTCATCCCAGGCGTTAAGATATCGGGCATGCACATTCGGAGGGCCGCGCCATGAACAAGGTGAGCATTCTCGGTGCCGGCGGGCGCATGGGTGGTGCACTGATTCGCGCCGTACTGGAGCATGAGGATTTTGCGCTTGCCGGAGCACTGGCGAGACATGGCAGCGCGGATCTCGGCAAGGATGCAGGGGTGCTGGCGGGCATGCCTGCAACTGGCGTCACTGTAAGTGACAACCTGGCTGAAGTTCTGGGGACGGCGGACGTCGCCATAGATTTTACGCTACCGGACGCCACCGTCTTTAACGTCAACGGCTGCGAAACTGCCGGCTGTGCCTTGGTTATCGGTTCCACCGGACATAGTGATGCGCAACTCAAGCAACTGCGCGACCGCCCATGGCGGATTCCTGCGGTACTTGCGCCAAACATGAGCGCAGGAGTCAGCGTACTCTATCGCCTGGCTCATATCGCTGCGCAGGCCTTGCCGGATTTCGATGCCGAAATCTGCGAAGTACATCATCGCGGCAAGAAAGACGCACCATCGGGAACTGCATTGCAATTGGGCGATGTGGTCGCATCCGCGCGCGGTCAGGCATTCGCCAAAGTAGCGCGCCTGGGACGAGGTCCTGATGACGGTGCCCGCAATCCCGGGGAAATCGGCGTAAGTGCGCTGCGGGCAGGGGAGGTCGTGGGCGAGCATAGTCTGTTGCTGGCCGGGCGGGGCGAACGCCTGGAAATCAGGCACAGTGCTCAGGATCGCGGAAGTTTCGCCGCTGGTGCGCTAAAGGCTGCCGGCTGGGCCCGGGGCCGGGACCCGGGACTGTATGACATGGGTGACGTGCTGGGGCTCTCGTTTGGCAGCACATAGACACTTCATTCAACCCTCAAGTACAATCTCCAGGGTCCTCCTTCGCGGAGGGCGCCGAACGGGAGGCGTCGAGTTAACGGACGCATCCCGTTTTGTGCATTTGCGCGCCGCAACCCGGCCGCCGTGGAGCCAGCTTTGAATTCAGACGCAGCCTTGGTCCTTGCCGACGGAACAGTGTTCCGCGGTATCTCCATTGGTAAGCAAGGCCAGTCCGTTGGCGAGGTGGTTTTCAATACCGCCATGACGGGTTACCAGGAAATACTGAGCGATCCATCTTATTGCCGCCAGATCGTCACGCTGACCTATCCGCACATCGGTCACACCGGCGTCAACGCTGCAGACATGGAATCTGCAAGCGCGCAATGTGCAGGGCTGGTAATTCGCGATCTGCCGGTTGGGGTGAGCAGCTGGCGCCACGAGCAGGATCTCGATGATTTTCTCGAACAACAGGGTGTTGTGGGAATTGCGGGGATCGACACGCGCAGGCTGACACGGATTCTCAGGGAGCAGGGTGCCCAGAATGCCTGTCTGGTTGCCGGTGACATAGATATCGAAGAGGCGCTGGCTGCCGCGCAGGCGTTTCCGGGGCTTTCCGGGATGGATCTCGCGCGGGTAGTGAGCACCGAGATCACCTACGAGTGGGACGAGGGCAGCTGGGATCTGGACCACGCGGCGCCGCGCGCCGTGGTGCAGGACGAGTACCGCGTCGTCGCTTACGATTTTGGCGTAAAGCGCAATATCCTGCGGCTGCTTGCCGACCGGGGATGCCAGGTCACAGTGGTCCCTGCCAGAACCCCCGCCAAAGATGTGCTGGCAATGCAGCCCGACGGCGTATTTTTGTCGAATGGACCGGGTGACCCGTTGGCCTGTAAATATGCCATCGCGGCGGTGCAGGAACTTCTGGACGCTCGCATGCCCCTGTTCGGTATCTGCCTGGGCTTTCAGATCCTGGCACTGGCCAGCGGGGCCCGCACCGAAAAAATGAAGTTTGGCCATCATGGCGCCAATCATCCGGTCAAGGACCTGGCGACAGAGCGTGTGATCATTACCAGCCAGAATCATGGTTTTGCGGTCAGCGAGCATGGTCTGCCTGACACTCTGCAAGTGACCCATCGATCGTTGTTTGATAACACCCTGCAGGGCATCGAGCGCATCGATCGACCGGCGTTTGCATTCCAGGGGCACCCGGAAGCGAGTCCCGGCCCCCACGACGCGCAACCTCTGTTCGAACGCTTCATGGCGCTCATGGCTGCGGGCACCACCCAAGCCCAGGCCTCAGCGTCATAATTAACATGAAAAATATATTATAATTTGCTGATAAAACACACGTTTATCACACAATAATCACATGCCAAGACGCAATGACATCAAGAGTATTCTGATCATCGGCGCCGGCCCTATCGTCATTGGCCAGGCCTGCGAATTCGATTACTCGGGGGCACAGGCCTGCAAGGCGCTGCGAGAGGAGGGCTACCGGGTGGTGCTGGTCAATTCGAATCCGGCGACCATCATGACCGACCCGGAGACCGCCGACGCGGTCTACATCGAACCCGTAAAGTGGCGCAACGTTGCCAAGGTGATTGAAAAAGAGCGCCCGGACGCGCTGCTGCCCACCATGGGTGGCCAGACCGGCCTCAACTGTGCGCTGGATCTGGTGCGTGAGGGCGTGCTCGAGCGTTTCGGGGTCGAACTGATTGCGGCCAGCCGCGAGGCCATCGACATGGCCGAAGACCGCGAATTGTTTCGCCAGGCCATGCAGCAAATAGGCCTTGAAGTGCCTCGCGCCCGGGTCGCGCATGACTTCGAAGCCGCCCTCGAACTCCAGAGCGAGGTTGGCTATCCCACCATCATCCGGCCGTCATTCACTCTTGGCGGCACGGGTGGCGGCATCGCCTATAACCGCGAGGAGTTTGAGCACATCGTGCGCCGCGGCCTGGAGATGTCACCCACTACGGAAGTGTTGCTCGAAGAGTCCGTGCTGGGCTGGAAAGAGTTCGAAATGGAAGTCATTCGCGACAAGCTGGATAACTGCATCATAGTTTGCGCCATCGAGAACCTGGACCCAATGGGCGTCCACACAGGCGATTCCATCACCGTGGCACCCGCACAGACACTTACCGACAAGGAATATCAGAGGCTGCGTGATGCCTCCATCGCTGTCTTGCGCAAGATTGGCGTGGAGACCGGCGGTTCAAATGTTCAGTTTGCGATTAATCCCGATGACGGTCGCGTCGTCATCATCGAGATGAATCCCAGGGTGTCGCGTTCTTCGGCACTCGCGTCAAAAGCGAGCGGTTTCCCCATTGCCAAAGTCGCGGCCAAGCTGGCAGTCGGATTTACACTGGATGAACTGCGCAACGAGATTACCGGAGGAATGACCCCGGCTTCGTTCGAGCCCGCCATTGACTATGTGGTAACCAAGATACCGCGCTTTACGTTCGAAAAATTTCCCGACGCCAATGACAGACTGACAACCCAGATGAAATCGGTGGGCGAAGTAATGGCCATCGGTCGCACTTTCCAGGAATCCCTGCACAAAGCGTTGCGGGGGCTCGAAACCGGGGTGAACGGGCTCGATCCGGTATTGCCATCGCCGATTAACGAAGAGGGGGAGCGTCGTCTGGCCGAGGAATTGCGTATGCCTGGCGCCGACCGACTATGGTATGTCGCAGATGCCATGCGTCTTGGTCGGTCAATCGAAGACTTGTTCGCGGTCACCGGCATCGATCCCTGGTTCCTGGCACAAATCGCGGACCTGGTAGATGAAGAGCAGCATGTCGCCGCGGATGGTCTTGCGGCCCTGGACGCGTCACGTCTGCGAACGCTCAAACGCAAGGGCTTTGGGGATGCCCGCCTCGCGGAATTACTGGGTGTGCGCGAAGAAGTCGTGCGCACCGCCCGCGCAAAGCACGCTGTGCAGCCGGTGTTCAAGCGCGTGGACACATGCGCAGCGGAGTTTGCCACTACCACGGCTTACCTTTATTCAACGTACGAAGAGGAATGTGAGGCCGAACCAAGCAGCCGGAAAAAGATCATGATTCTCGGTGGCGGGCCGAACCGGATCGGCCAGGGCATCGAGTTCGATTATTGCTGCGTGCACGCTGCCCTGGCACTGCGTGCCGAAGGTTTCGAGACCATCATGGTCAACTGCAACCCCGAAACGGTATCGACGGATTTCGATATCTCCGATCGTTTGTATTTCGAGCCACTTACATTCGAAGATGTCATGGCCATCATCGAGGTGGAAAAGCCGCTCGGAGTAATCGTGCATTACGGCGGTCAAACGCCGCTCAAACTCGCGCGGGACCTGGAAGCGGCTGGCGCGCCGATAATCGGCACGTCACCGGACAGCATCGACCTTGCCGAGGATCGCGAGCGATTTCAGAAACTGGTCGATCGCATCGGCTTGAAGCAACCCGCCAACCGGACGGTGCGTGACCTCACCATGGCATTGAAGCTGGCAGACGAAGTGGGCTATCCCCTGGTAGTCAGGCCCTCCTACGTGCTTGGTGGCCGGGCCATGGAAGTGGTCTTCACGCCGGAGGATCTGGCCCAGTACATCGGCAGTGCAGTGCGCGTTTCCAACGACAGCCCGGTGCTGCTTGACCGGTTCCTCGACATGGCGGTTGAAGTAGATGTCGACGCCATCAGCGACGGCGAAAACGTTTTAATCGGCGGCATCATGGAACATATCGAACAGGCGGGAGTGCACTCTGGCGATTCAAGTTGCTCATTACCGCCGGCGACCCTGAGCGCGGAATTACAGGCGCGCATGGCAGAGCAGGTTCGTCAGCTTGTCCTGGAGCTTAAAGTCGTGGGCCTGATGAATACCCAGTTTGCCATACAGAACGGTGAAATCTACCTGCTCGAGGTCAACCCGCGTGCCTCGCGCACGGTACCTTTTGTGTCGAAGGCCATTGGTGTGCCGCTGGCAAAGATCGGTGCGCAGGTTATGGCAGGCAAGACGCTTGCCCAACTGGGATGCCTGGAACAACGAACGCCGGATTATTTTTCCGTAAAGGAAGCCGTATTTCCATTCCTGAAATTCCCCGGTGCTGATCCCATCCTTGGTCCTGAAATGAAGTCAACGGGCGAAGTCATGGCGACCGGCCGCTCCTTCGGCGAGGCTTATGCCAAGGCCCGCCAGGCGTCGGGCGTAGTGTTGCCGCGTGAAGGTACGGTAATCGTGAGCGTCAGGGATCGAGACAAGCAGGCGGCGATCGAGCTGGCGCGACTCCTCAGCGCACGGGGCTTTGCCCTTATTGCGACGCGCGGAACTGCCAGTGCCCTCAGTGGCGCGGGCATCGAATGCGAGCCAATTAACAAAGTGCGCGAGGGCCGGCCGCACATTGTCGATCTGATCAAGAATGGCGAGATCGATCTCATCATCAATACGACCGAGGGCAAGCAGGCCATCAACGAGTCTCATTCGATCCGTCGCGAAGCGGTGCGCGGATCGATTCCGTATTACACCACTGTGGCGGGGGCGATGGCCGGATGCATGGCGCTGGACTATATCGATTCGGCGGAGGTCAATCGCTTGCAGGATCTGCACCAGGAATTGGTAGCTTGAAAAAACATCCGTTGACCCTGCGTGGCGCCGAACAGCTGCGCAGCGAACTTAAACGCCTGAAAAAAGAGGATCGCCCGCGCGTGGTGAAAGCCATCGCCGAGGCGCGCGCGCATGGGGACCTCAAGGAGAATGCCGAATATCACGCTGCCAAAGAGCAGCAGGGCTTTATCGAGGGACGCATCAAGGATATCGAGCACAAGCTCTCCCACGCACAGATCATCGATGTGACCAGCCTCAATGCGTCGGGCAAAGTGGTATTCGGGGCAACGGTGTCGCTGGCTGATGAGGACAGCGGCGAAGAAGTGGTATACCAACTGGTTGGCGAGGACGAAGCGGATATTCGCGCGGGGCGGATTTCTATCACTTCACCCATAGCCAGGGCACTGATTGGCAAGGGCGAGGGGGATGTTGCCGAAGTTCAGGCTCCGGGTGGTAACAAGAACTACGAGATTGTCGAGATCAGATACGTCTGAATCTGTGCTCCCCTCAGCTTGGCAATAATATTCGTGGCAGCTTCTCCGACGGTCGGTAGAGCAGGGCAACATTGCCGATTCGGTGCACCAGTGTTGCCCCGCATTGTTTGCTCATGTCGGCGATCAACTGGTCCCGTGATTCACGGTCGCCCCCGGGTACCTTTACCTTGAGCAGTTCATGATGTTCCAGTGCCAGATCAAGCTCCCGGAGCACCGCGGCACTCAGTCCCGCCTGACCTATCCAGACGACGGGTTTGATCTGCTGCCCTTTCTTGCGCAGAAATTTAGACTGATTATTGTTTAATTTCATGTATTTATATAATTTTCTTAAGATGGTTTATAATAAATGGCAGCGATGAGTCTAGCATCCGGTTGAGCCTCCTTCGAATGGCACGACGTAGCAAAAGCAGCGGCCGCTGGATGGCCGAACATGGGCGCGATGAGTTCGTGCGCCGTGCCGCCGGTGAGGGCTGGCGCTCGCGGGCCGTATACAAGCTGGCCGAAATCGACAAGCGGGACCGGCTGCTGCGACCGGGCATGGTGGTGGTCGACCTGGGTGCTGCGCCTGGCGGATGGAGTCAATATGCTGCCGGCAAGGTGGGTGCCTCGGGGCAGGTGATTGCCATGGACCTGCTGGCCATGGCACCTCTGGAAGGCGTGACCTTTCTACAGGCCGATTTCACCGAGGACGCCGGCTTGGCAGCCCTCAGGGAGGCCCTGGGTGACAGGCCGGTAGACCTTGTAATTTCCGACATGGCCCCAAATATCAGTGGGGTGAGGGCCGTAGACCAGCCTCGGGCCATGTATCTGGCGGAGCTGGCGCTGGATTTCGCTGCTCAGGTATTGGCAGCAAATGGCGCTTTGCTCGTGAAAGTATTTCAGGGCGAAGGCAGTGAGGCCTTCCTGGCAGATATGCGGGCCATATTTGCTCAGGTTCGAATCCGTAAGCCGCGCGCTTCCCGCCCGCGCAGCCGCGAGACCTATGTCCTTGGCCGGAAACGCCGCGTGATATAGTGTTCAGCTGGGACAAGTGTCCCGCAAACCGAGGTGCCAATTGAACGATTTCACCAAGAACATCATCCTCTGGATCATCATTGCGGTGGTGCTGTTGTCGGTATTCCAGAGCTTCGCGCCTACCACGCGGCAAGTAAATGAGTGGAATTATTCTCAGTTCCTCGACCAGGTGGAACAGGGCAATGTCGATCGCGTGGTCTTCCAGGGCGATCGGATTTTTGGCAAGACCAAGTCCAACGAAGAATTCGCGACCATAAATCTGGAGCCCGGTGGCAGCGCGCTCATTGCAGATCTGCGCAAGCACAATGTCGAATTTTACGGCGAAGAGGAGCAAGGCCAGTCGTTCCTCGTGCAGTTATTTCTCTCCTCATTCCCGATTCTTCTCCTGATCGGGGTCTGGATCTACTTTATGCGGCAGATGCAGGGTGGCGCGGGTGGTCGTGGCGCGATGTCATTCGGCAAGAGTAAGGCGCGCTTGCTGGGTGAAGACCAGGTTACCGTGACCTTCAACGATGTTGCAGGAGTCGAGGAGGCCAAGGAAGAAGTCAGCGAAATCGTCGATTTCCTCAAAGATCCGAGTAAGTTTCAGCGCCTCGGTGGCAAGATTCCCCGCGGCGTCTTGATGGTGGGCTCGCCGGGCACCGGCAAGACGCTGCTGGCGCGTGCTATTGCAGGCGAGGCCAAGGTGCCGTTTTTCACCATCTCAGGATCCGATTTCGTCGAGATGTTTGTCGGCGTAGGCGCATCGCGCGTTCGCGACATGTTTGACCAGGCGAAGAAACATGCACCCTGCATCATTTTTATTGACGAAATCGATGCGGTAGGCAGACACCGTGGCGCGGGCCTCGGTGGCGGACATGATGAGCGTGAGCAGACCCTGAATCAGTTGCTGGTCGAAATGGATGGTTTCGAAGGTAACGAGGGAGTCATCGTTATCGCCGCCACCAACCGCCCGGATGTACTGGATCCGGCACTGCTGCGCCCTGGCCGATTCGATCGCCAGGTCGTCGTGCCGCTGCCCGACGTACGTGGGCGCGAAAAGATTTTGAAAGTGCATATGCGCAAAGTGCCGATCGATGACGATGTGAATGCTTCGATCATTGCGCGGGGCAGCCCCGGCTTCTCCGGAGCAGATCTTGCCAATCTGGTCAACGAAGCGGCGCTGTTTGCCGCGCGTGCCAACAAGCGCGTTGTGACCATGCACGAGTTTGAGAAAGCCAAGGACAAGATCATGATGGGCGCGGAGCGGCGCTCGATGGTCATGAGCGAGGAAGAGAAAAAGCTCACCGCTTACCATGAAGCAGGACACGCTATTGTCGGTTTGTCTGTGCCCGAGCACGATCCGGTGTACAAGGTCAGCATCATGCCGCGTGGCCGGGCGCTTGGTGTCACCATGTTCCTGCCGGAAGATGACCGCTACAGTCATAGCAAGCGTCGTCTCGAGAGCCAGATTTCCAGCTTGTTTGGCGGGCGCATAGCCGAAGAGATGATCTTCGGGCCCGATTCGGTCACCACCGGAGCGTCTAACGATATCGAACGGGCGACCGACATTGCGCGCAATATGGTGACTAAGTGGGGGCTGTCAGAGAAACTGGGGCCGCTTACTTATTCCGAGGATGATGGCGAAGTGTTCCTTGGCAGAAGCGTTACCCAGCATAAGCAGGTTTCCGACGTCACCGCGCACACCATCGACGAGGAGGTGCGCAGATTGATTGATCGTAATTACAAGCGTGCCAGGGGCCTGCTTGAAGAGAAGCAGGACACCTTGCATCTGATGGCCAAGGCCCTGATGAAATACGAAACCATTGACGAAGAGCAGATTAAGGACATCATGGCCGGCCGCGAACCTCGGGCGCCAAAAAACTGGAGCGAAATTGATTCCGGCGGATCCGGTGGCACACCCGCTGAAGCGGATCCTACTGATGCAAAGGCCGAACCAAAAGTCGGTGGGCCCGCCGGCCAGCACTGACCGCGCTCTGCCGCGTTCACACGCCAAGCGACAGCTCCTGACGGGGCTGTCGTTTTTATTTAAGAGTCGCTATTACACC
>JBFGOQ010000043.1:0-18689 GCA_041565075.1 Gammaproteobacteria bacterium | reverse complement strand
TTGCGTGCGAGTTCGGCAGCGGCATCCCGGTCTATCTCGATGGCTGCGAGGCGGTCGACGCGGGCCAGCAAGGGCAGGGTAATGGCACCGAGCCCGGGTCCGACTTCGACAATGTTTTCGCCCGGCTTCGGATCGATGGCCGACAGAATGCGTTCGATTACTGCCGGGTCGTGAAGAAAATGCTGGCCGAAACGCTTGCGGGGACGATGAGCCATCGCCTCAGCCGGCGTGTTTGCGGGCATGCAGCTCGATAGCCAGCCAGGTCGCAGCAACGATGCTGCCGGCGTCGGCTCTGCCACTACCGGCCAGTTCCAGTGCCGTGCCGTGATCGACCGAGGTGCGGAGGATAGGCAAGCCCAGGGTCAGGTTTACTGCCTTGCCGAAGCCCGCGTACTTCAGCACCGGCAAGCCCTGGTCGTGATACATGCACAGGATGCCGTCGGCATTGCCGGAGCCCTGGGGTGTAAAAGCAGTGTCTGCGGGCAGGGGCCCGATCAGAGCCAGGCCTTGCTGGCGCATTTCGTCCAGTAAGGGACCGATAGTCTCAATCTCCTCCCGACCCAGATGGCCGCCTTCGCCGGCATGCGGGTTGAGTCCGCACACGGCGATCACCGGCTGTTCGATGCCGAACAGATCCTGCAAGCCTGTGTGCAATACTCGAATTACGCGGCGCAGCCGCTCGGGCGTGACATGTCGGCTGACCTCGCTGAGGGGCAAATGAGTGGTGACCAGCGCCACCCTCAGATGGCCGGCGACCAGCAGCATGACCGGCTGGCTTGCCTCGCAGATGCCGGCGAGAAATTCGGTATGGCCGGTAAACGGAATGCCGGCCTCGTTGATCACGCCTTTATGCACGGGCGCCGTTATCATCGCGTCAAATCGCCTTTCCAGGCAGCCGCGCGCTGCGCTGTCCAGGCATTCAATTACGTAACGTGCGTTGCTCTTGTTCAGCCGCCCGGGCAGGACTTTTTCGGCGGTTTGCCTGGCGATGACCTGCAATACGCCTGGCTTGTGAGCGACAGCCGGAGCTTGCGCGTCCACCAGTTCGATGCCGACCTGCAATCCGAGGGCGCTGGCCCGGGTCTCGAGCAAATCAGGGTCGCCCACAAAGATCAGTTGCGCATCCCAATTACGCCTGGCCAGCTCCAGGCACAGATCGGGTCCGATGCCCGCAGGTTCGCCGGTGGTAATCGCAAGGCGCGGGAGCATAGCTGACATTACGCCGGGGATACTCTCGGCCGGCACTTACAGGCGGATATCGACGTAGGCCTCGTCGCGCAGGCGCCGCACAAAGATCTGCATTTCCTCTTCGGCCTTGCGCGCGCGGATGGCCATAAATGCCTGGTTCCTGCGATTCTCGTCCGAGGTGTCGCGCTGGCGGCGCTCGATCAGCTGCACGATATGCCAGCCAAACTGCGTTCTGAATGGCTCACTCGTTTCCCCCGGTGACAGGGCAGCCAGCACGGCATTGAATTCCGGTACAAAGGTATTGGGGCCGTTCCAGCCGAGCTCGCCGCCGCGTGGTGCCGATCCTGGATCGTCAGACTCGCGGCGCGCGATATCGCCAAAATCGGCGCCCGCCAGCAGTTCTTCACGGATGGACGCGAGCTTCTCGCGAACTGCATCATCGCCGGTCACCTCGTCCGGGATGATCAATATATGGCGGGCATTGGTTTGTTCTACATAAACGGGGTCTTCGCCGCGCTGGTCATTGAGCCGGATGATATGAAAGCCACTGGAGCTGCGCATGGGCGGCGATACTTCGCCGACATCCATTTTGGTGACCTGTTCGGTAAACAGCGTCGGCAATTCACGACCCTTACGCCAACCCAGGGCACCCCCATTCAGCGCCTGCTGACCATTGGAGTAGGCCACGGCTAAACGGCCGAAATCCTGACCTTCACGAATCCGCGCAATCAGATCTTCTGCCTGCTTCCTGGCCTCGGCCACTTTTGCCTGGTCAGCATCTGAGGGCACGGCGATCAGGATATGCGAGAGGTTATAGTCCTGATCGACGGATTGGCCGCTTGCTTCGAGCATCTGCTCAACCTCCAGCGGTGTAATCTCGATACGGCTGACGATTTCGCGCTGGCGCAACTGGTTCAGGGCGAGCTCGTCGCGCAGATCTTCCCTGAAATCAAAATAATCTATGCCTTCCGAAGCAAGGACTCCAGGCAGATCACCAAGCGTGGTGTTATTGCGCCTGGCAATCTGTTCCAGCGCCGCGTTCAGCTGGGCATCGGATATCACGATGCCTGCGCGATCGGCCAGTTGCAGCTGCAGGTTCTTGATGATCAGGGCTTCCAGAACCTGCTCGCGCATGACATCGTCGGGTGGCAATTCCGTTCCGCCTGCGGCGAGTTGCTGCTTGGCTGTTTTCATGCGGGCGTCCAGCTCGCTCTGCAGGACGACACCTTCGTCGGCAACCGCGACGATACGGTCCAGCAGCACGCCAGATGTCTCGTCCCCGGCATGCAAAACCATGGGCATGAGTGCAAATAGTGAGGTCGCAATTAACTTACGCATGGGAATTAAAACCAGAAATTCTGAGGGGTTGGGTTAACGTTACCGGGAATAGCCTAGGATACCATGTTCGAGAAAACTGTCGGTGCGCCTTCCGACACTTGAGAGCCCCTTGAGTTCCAGCTGCAGGAGCAAGGTGGTGTCACTCTCGCCGGTACGGGTGGTAATAAATCGCCGCGACGCGAACCTGATGCCCCAGCAGCAGCGCTCATATTCCAGGCCCAGCAATCGGTCCAGGGTGCGGCTGTCGCGCATCGAATAATTCCAGCGACCGATAAAGCGCCAGTTATCACCGATCGGCCAGGCCATGGCAATGTCCGACTGTTCGAGCAGGCCGCGCCGGAAGCGGTAGCCCAGGTTCAGAATGCGGCGGTCGCCGGGCGTGTACAGTAGCCGGGCGGCAGACTTGGTGGCCGTGCTGGCCGATGGATCCCATTGCAGGCCCATATCCGCCCGCCAGCGCTCGGAGATGCCGACCGCTAATTCCGCGATAACATCCGATGAGCGCGAAGTCTGTATAATTTCGCCGGGCAAGGTAACCCGTCGATCTTCGAAAAACGCTGTCTGACCAAGGGTCGCCGCCAGGTACTGGTGTCCAGTTCCGGTATTCAGGTAGCGTGAAGTCACACCCACGCTGACCTGGTTGGCATCGCCAATACGGTCCGCCCCGATGAAACGATTGGCCTGGAATAACTGGACCAGGTTGAAGTCCGCAAGATCGGTGTCGAAAAGCGGCAGCGCGGACTGATCGCGGAACGGGATGTAGGTGTAATAAATCCGCGGCTCCAGAGTCTGCACGATATCCTTGCCGGCGCGACTATCGCGCTCAAAAACGAGCCCCGTGTCCAGGGTGAGAATGGGCACCGAGCGTGATGGTCTTGGATCATCGCCAGGAGCAATATCGTCCAGGTCGTAATGGGTGAATCGATATCCTGCGCGCGGTGTAAGGTAATATCCGTCGCCGCCAAGCTCCCATTTGATTTCGGGTTGCAGGTCCAGCCTCAGGCCCGTGACGCCGGTGCCCCGGTCGAAACTCACCAGCTCGCCGCTAAAACCGAAGCGCAGCCGGCTCTGCTCACCGCCCCAGTCGCCGTCCAGCAGGAATTGCGGTACTCGCCGGTACGGTCGCTGCTCCGGATTGATGGTATCCACGATCGTTTGCAGGAATTGCCAGCGGTTTACGAATTGCCAGTTCTCAGCGCGGTATCGGAAATCGATCCTGCGTTGCAGGTGCGTCAGGCTGGCTTCGCTGGAACTGCTGCCAAGGTCTTCAAAATAAGCGTTATCACTGACGTGATTCAGGTCCACGTCCACCGTCCAGCGTCGGCCCCAGAGCGTCGCGTTCTGATAGCTTAAATAATTGCGGTCCGTCCCTGTCTCATCATCAGCCAGGTATTCCGCATACAGTTGTCCGCGGGTCCATGGTTTCAGATAGCGGAACTCGGTATTTAACTGTACGCCCCGGTCGACCAGGAAGCGCGGTGAAAATGTGGCGTCGTAATTTGGCGCGATGTTCCAGTAGTACGGTACGCGGATTGCCGTACCGCTGCGGTTGGCGTGGCCAAAGTCAGGGATCAGGAAGCCACTCTTGCGCCGGTCGCTGATCGGAAACGAGATATACGGCGCGTAAATCAGCGGTATACCCTTAAAGTCGACTCTGACATTGCGGCCGCTGCCAGTGCCTTTCTCGTTGTCCAGGACCAGCCTCGGGGCGACCAGTGTCCAGGCAGGTTTATCACCTTCGCAGGTGGTGTAACGAACACCGTTCATTACAATCCGGTTCTCGCCTTCTATCGCTATGCGATCCGCCGAACCCCGGCCCCCGCGTTGCGGCAGCCTGAAACTGGTCAGCGAAATTGCGCCGCGCTCCGCTTCGCCCTCAAACCGGGCCCGTTGTCCCGAGATCTCGATTCCTGGTTGACTGAAACGAACATTACCGACAGCGCTGAGATTGTCGGTGCGCGGGTCGTAGCGCGCCTCGTCGGTTTCGATCAGCACCAGCGATCTGCGAATCTGCACGTTGCCCGAGATCACCGATACGTCATTGCGCGCAACTGAGGCGCGGTCGGCTGTGATCACTATAGTATTTTCGTCGGCCGGTGCCTGGTTTTCGATGCCGCTGGTTTCACCGGCAGGGCAATTACCGGCTTCCTGCGCCACCGATAGTCCGGGTACGACTGTGAGGATTGCGCAAAGCAGGAAAAGTAAAAATGCAGAACGCACTGTTGCCGTTTAGTTCCTGGCAGAAACGCGGATACAATGGCACAGATGACCAGACCCTTCAATTGCTTATCGATGCTTCTTTCGGATGCTTCGCGCCGCGACCGGTGTCTTGCAGAGTATGCGCATGGGTGAGCGTTCGACCGAACTCAGGACCTGGCTGGCTAAGGTGCTCGCTGCCGCCCCTTTCGAGATCGAGCCTGCCTCGGTCGACGCCAGCTTCAGGCGTTATTTCCGGGTCACGACCCAGGATCATTCCCTGATTGTCATGGACGCGCCGCCAGACAAGGAAGACAGCGGGCCTTTCATGGATGTGGCGCGCAGGTTGTCGGCAGCGGGGCTGAACGTACCGCAAGTGGTCGATGCGGATCCGGACAGGGGTTTCCTGTTGTTGACTGACCTTGGCAACAATCTTTATCTGCAGGCGCTGGCCGGCGACCGCCAAACCAGGAGTCTCTATCAGGATGCGATGCGCGCGCTGGTGCTTATGCAGTCCGACGTCGAAGCCAACGGCTTGCCAGCCTATGACCGTGAACTCCTGATGACAGAAATGGGCCTGTTCAGGGATTGGCTGCTCGGCCGGCATCTCGGGCTTAGCTGGCACAGTGAAGCACTGCAAGCGACTTTCGATTTCCTGGCCGAGGCTGCACTTTGCCAGCCCACGGTGTTCGTACACCGCGATTACCATTCCCGCAACCTGATGGTTTGTGCCGGCAACAACCCGGGCATCCTGGATTTTCAGGACGCGGTATGTGGCCCGGTCAGTTACGACCTGGTTTCACTCCTGAAGGACTGTTACGTGAAGTGGCCGGCAGCAACCGTGGACGAGCATGTGCAGTATTACCTCGCCGCGGCGGCTGCCGCGGGCATCGATACGGGCAAGGGTGACGAGGACTTCCTGCGCTACTTCGATCTCATGGGCGTGCAAAGGCATCTCAAGGCGAGTGGCATATTTGCGCGCCTTTGTCATCGCGACGGCAAGCAGGGGTACCTGGCAGATGTGCCACGAACCTTGTCTTATATCACCGATTGCGCTGGCGCGTTCCCCGAGCTCAGGTATCTCGATGGCCTGATCCGGGAAGATGCATTGCCCGCCCTGGCCGCAACGGCCGCGCCATGAACGCCATGATCCTGGCGGCTGGCCGTGGCGAACGTTTAAGGCCCTTGACGGACGAGTTGCCGAAGCCTTTATTGCCCGTGGCGGGCAGGCCGCTTATTGCCTGGCACCTGCAAAGTCTGGCGGCGGCGGGATACCAGCGGGTTGTCATCAATATTTCCTGGCTTGGCGAGCGAATCGTGGACGCAATCGGTGACGGTCGCGATTACGGTGTCTCCATCGCGTACTCGGACGAGGGCGAGGTCGCACTCGAGACAGGTGGTGGCATAGTCCGGGCGCTGCCATTGCTTGGCAAGGACCCTTTTCTCGTGATGAATGGCGACATTATTTCCGGCTACCCTCTGCCACCGCCTGCATTGCAGGAAAAATTTCTCGCCCACCTCGTGATGGTTCCCAATCCGGCGCACAACCCACATGGTGATTTTGCCCTGACCGGTGGCCGATTAAAGCTGCATGGCGAGCGCAGGACATTTAGCGGTATTGGCCTGTATCGGCCAGAATTGTTCAGCGATTGTGAAGATGGCCCTTTCCCACTGGCACCCCTGCTGAGCAAAGCTATTGCCAGTGGCCGCGTCAGCGGGGAGCTGTGGCACGGAGCCTGGTATGACGTGGGCACACCGCAGCGCTATCGCGCGGTACGTGACCTTACGGGTTTGTGCCAGGACCCGGAGCGCTCTTGAAGCGCGCACAAAAAAACAGCCACGCCTTGTGGGGCGTGGCTGTTTGTTTCTGCAATCGCAGGGACAGTTCTTAGCAGATCAGTTTGATCAGAACTTCAGGCCCAGCGACCGAATGACCTCGATTGTGACGTACTTGTCACCCGAGGACAGGCCCTTACGATTGGCATAGCACTGTGCGGCTTTGAGCGTACACGGTCCCATGATGCCGTCAATCTGGCATTCGTTACGGTTCGGTCCACAGCGACAGCAACCCGTCTGGTTGAGGGACGCCTGCAAGGCGCTGACGTTCTCCCGGGTCATGTTGACTTCACAGAGCACAGGACGCCACTCGGTGCGCTCGTCCGTGACCTTGTTGCGGCGCGTGATTGTCGCGTACTCAGCAGGCACCGGGATACGGCGCTCGCTGGCAGGCTGAACCTGCTTGGTGACCTTGACTGTGCCGTACTCGGCGGGAATGGTCACTTCGCGGGTCGTGGCGGGCCGTACCTGCTTGGTGACCTTGACCGTGCGGTATTCCGCAGGAATGGTCACTTCGCGTGTAGTTGCCGGCGTTTTCAGGACCGTCTTGGTCACTGTCTTGTACTCCGCAGGAATGGTCACTTCACGCGTGGTTGCCGGCTTTTTCAGGACTGTCTTTTTCACGGTCCTGTATTCCGCCGGAATCTCGACAACCCGTGTCGTGGCGGGCTTCACCAGCATCTGCTTCTCGATGGTCTTGTACGTAGCAGGAATCTCTACCAGGCACATGAGCTCGCCGGTGTCCTCCACGCGAGTCTCCAGGACCTTGAGGTCGCCGAAGCGTTCGATGGTCGCGGCAGCCCCGGCGGACGCGACGCCAACGCCTTTGCCGATGCCGGTTCCGCGCTTCCACTCGGTGCGCGCGGGCTCATCCAGAACGCGCTCTGTGACGGTCTCGTAGACAGCCGGCACTTCGATCGTATTGGTCGAAGCGGGCTTTACGAGCACTTGCTCCGTGATGGTCTCGTATACGGCGGGAATGGCTTCCAGGCGCGATGTGGCCGGCTTTACCAATACCTGTTCTTCAACCGTTTCGTACTTGGCGGGAATCACTTCCAGTCTTGACGAGGCTGGCTTGACCAGGACTTGCTCTTCGACCGTTTCGTACTTGGCAGGAATCACTTCCAGCTTGGTGGAAGCTTCCTTCATCAAAACGGTTTCATCGATCGTATCGTAGCGAGCGGGGATAATTTCGATGCGCTCGGATGCCTCACGCTTGAGCACCTGCTCGGACGTCGTCTCGTACTTGGCAGGGATGATCACGCGAGCATAGCACTCGCCGGGCTTCGGATTGGCCGGCATCAGCCCAGTATTGCTGCTGGCGGCGCTCATCTGCGGTGCCTGCGCACCCTGAATTTCCCGACGGGCTTCTTCCAGCCGCATCTTCTCAGCTTTCAGCTGCTGAGCTTCGCGTGCCAGCGCAGCTTCCCTGCGGGCCAGCTCCGCCTTTTGCGATTCGATGGCGGATGCACCGGCGGCCGCGGTGGCGTCGCTATCGGAGGTCATGCTTGCACAACCCCCAAGCGCAAACGTCGCCATGGCGACCAGTGCCGTAATTTTCAATTTACTTGTCATTGGGTTTATTCCTCCCGATTAGTGTTCTTCGCAACTGCCCACCCTCTGCGGGAGTTGCCCTCCAGCTCCATTGCACGCCTGCATGCCAGTCTCCGTTCAGCGCCGCCGCCGTGATCATTTGACATAACCACGGCCGCGGTCGTCTGCAGGTGCGGCGATCTTAATCCTGCTGCGAGGTGAGAAGTCACTTTGCAACAAGTGTTAACAAGGCGTGCAACACTTGTTGACAAGTGTAGCTGCTGCCGCACGTTTTGCCCGTGCTCAGCGGGCCAGCTGCTCCAGCAAGCGGGGTTTGAGCACGGCTGCGACCGCGTTCGGGTCAGCAGTGACGCCAAGCTCGGCGAGCATGGTTACGGCCAGGTTATCGAAACCACAGGGATTTATTCTTTTGAAGGGTGCCAGGTCCATGTTTACGTTAAAGGCCAGGCCGTGATAGCTGCAGCCTTTTCTTATCCTCAGGCCCAGGCTGGCTATCTTGCGCCCCGCCACGTAGACGCCGGGGGCGTCCCTGCGGGTGGCAGCTGTCACCCCGAATTCCCCCAGGGTCTCTATGACGGCACGTTCCAGGCCCCCGACCAGGGCGCGAACCCCCATTTTGCGCCGCCTCAGATCGATCAGTGGATAAACGACGAGCTGCCCCGGCCCGTGAAAAGTCACCTGGCCACCGCGATCTATACGAATCACCGGGATGTCACCCGGATCGAGTACATGTTGCATGTCGCCATTGAGCCCTACCGTGAAAACAGGCGGGTGCTGTAACAGCCAGATTTCGTCCTCTGTATCCGCATTGCGCGCGTCGGTAAAAGTCTGCATCTGCGCCCAAACCTGACGATATTCCTGCAAACCCAGGTCTTTGCATACAATCATTGTGCTCAGCGTGCTCACAACGCCATCAGCACGTCGTCGTGGGCGCTGAGTTCGCGGTAAATATCATCCAGTTGCTCGCGGCTCTCAGCCGTAATCGTGAAGGTAATCGCCACATACTTCGCATGCTTGCTGGCGCGCTGTGCTATGCGTTCATCCGGCAGCTCGCCTGCATGACGCTCGACTATGGCCCGGGCAGGGCCCAGCAGATCACTGTCCGCAGCTGCGAATACCTTGATCGGAAAATCGCAGGGAAACTGCAACGCGCTTGTAGGTTCGTCCATAGGTAGCGCTTACGATCACTCGAACCACAGCAGGACAGAATCCGTCAGGCGCCGCAGCAGGCCGCCCTCGACAACTTCGGCCAGGGTGACCAGATCTTTCTCCACCACCGACTGGTCTGCCAGGGTCACCGATACTTTGCCCACCTGTTTACCGGTGGCAATAGGCGCCGTGAGGATGGCCTGCAAGTCCATCACCGCCTTCAGGTCCTTGTAGGTGCCACGCGGAATGGTGACATACAGGTCCTGCGCGAGGCCCACCGGCACAGACCGTGTGTTCGCTTTCCAGACCTGTGCATCGTCCAGCGCTTCACCCGCGGCGTAGAGTCGATGCGTTTCGAAGAACCGAAATCCATAATTCATCAGGGCCTGGCTGGAATCTGCGCGTGCTTTCTCGCTGGGGGTGCCCATGACGACAGTAACCAGGCGCATTTCGCCACGGCGGGCCGAGGCAACCAGGCAGTATCCGGCCGCTTCGGTGTGGCCCGTTTTCAAGCCATCAACGGATGCGTCGCGCCAAAGCAGTGTGTTGCGATTGTGCTGGGTGATGTCATTGAATGTGAATTCTTTTTGCGAGTACCAGCGGTAGTATTCCGGGAATTCCCGTATTACGGCACTGGCGAGTACGGCCATGTCCCGCGCCGTCGTGTAGTGTTGATCAGCGGGCAAACCGGTGCTGTTGGCGAAATTACTACTTACCATGCCCAGTTGAGCTGCGTAGTGATTCATCAACTCGGCAAAGGTTTCCTCACTGCCCGCTACATGTTCTGCCAGTGCAACGCTGGCATCGTTGCCGGATTGAATAATCATCCCCTGCAACAGTTGTTTGACGCTGACCTGCTTGCCGACCTCGATGAACATGCGCGATCCTGGCGTGCGCCAGGCTTTTTCACTGACGGTCACCAGGTCTTCAAGACTCAGCTTGTTCTGCTTGAGTTCTTTGAAAGTGACATAAGCAGTCAACAACTTGGTCAGGCTGGCCGGTTCCAGGCGTCGATCTGCGCCATTTTCAGCCAGCACGTCGCCACTCTGTTGGTCCAGCATGATGTAGGCACTGGCATTGAGGCTGGGCGGTGCCGGCACGGGCGCCGGAGCAGCATGCAAAATGGCGCTTTGTATCAGCAGCGCCAGGGCACAGCTAATCCCGAGAGGTCTCGTCAGGCTCATTGGCAGCATTAATCCTGTCTGGTGGAGCGGGCAGATACCGATCGTTGCACCCCGCGGGCGTCATTTTACCTGTTCGCCGAAAGATTGCATGGCCCGGCAGATTAAAGGCACTTGGCGACTTCATTCGTATGCGATGTGAAAGTCGGCAATTCCGGCGGACGCCAGTTGCGCAGCAACGGCGTCGAGTTCGGGAACACCGGTCAACGGCCCGATCCTCACCCGGTAAACCATGCGTTCCTGGACCGGATCGGCCGTTATTCGAATGGCGTCGAAGCCGTTGGTTTCGAGACGGGCAGCAAGCGCCCTGGCGTTGAGCGGGTCGGCGAAAGCGCCGAGCTGCACAAACAGCTCACCGGCTGTTGGCCTGGGCTCGACCAGCTCAGCCGGTTTGGCGGATACCGGCTCAGCGGATACGACGGTCTTGTCATCGTATTGACCGGCAACGGTGCTTGTCGCTTCCCTCAGCGGTGCGACAGCCTGCCGTGCCGAATCGTCCTGCCCGCTCAGGGCTTCTATTTCGACCAGACCGGTGCCGTTTTCAATAATGCCAAGCTGAGATGCGGCGGTATAGGAAAGATCGATAACGCGGTTATGCACAAAGGGCCCGCGGTCGTTTACTTTTACCGTGACGTCGCGGCCATTGCGAAGATTGGTAACCCGAACGTAGGTGGGCAAGGGCAGAGTCTTATGCGCCGCAGTCATTGCATACATGTCGTAGGTCTCGCCACTGGAGGTCCGGCGCCCGTGAAATTTTTCCCCGTACCAGGAAGCCACGCCACGTTCCAGATAGCCCGCGGCCGTATCAAGCACGTAATAAGTCTTGCCGAATACTTCGTAAGACGCCGGATTACCGTAGCGGCTGCGGGGTTCGTCCCGGGGCGTGGGGTGCGGTACGCCGGAAACGTCAGGGGGGTGACTCGGCGCGCGGTCCGGGCGGTCCTGGCGAGGCAGCGGCGCGCAGGCCGCAACCGCGAGCGCCAACAGCAAAAGCGCGCCGCTGCGCGAACTAGTTGGCTGCCAGGGTTTCATCCATTCGTGACGCAATCGCATCACCCAGTTCATTGACCGCCATGGCATACATCAGGCTGCGGTTATAACGTGTGATCACGTAGAAATTTCGAAAGCCCACCCAGTATTGTGTGCCGTTGTCGGCTTCGAGGCGAAACAGCATGGCAGGCTGGCCGTTATCCAGCCTGGTATCGATTCGTACGCCATGGCTTTTCAGTTCCATTATGGTGTTGGCAAGTTCCGCGCGTTCGCTTACCAGCCTGCGGCCGGTGCGTCCGGGCTTGCGCACGCTGGTGACCACCGGCTCTCCTTTACGCCAGCCATGACGACGAAAATAATTGGCCACGCTGGCAATAATGTCATTCCAGTCATGCCACAGATCACGACGTCCGTCGCCTCCCCCATCCACCGCGTAATTGCGATAACTGCTGGAGATAAACTGTGGTGATCCCATGGCCCCCGCGTAAGATCCCTTCGGCGTGAGCGGATCGAGTTGTTCTTCCTGCGCCAGCAACAGGAATTCGGCGAGTTCGCTTCTGAAAAATTTGCTGCGCGGTGGGTAGTCAAATGCCAGAGTGGCAAGCGCATCGATCACCCGGTAATTGCCCTTGATGCGCCCGTAAAATGTCTCCACGCCCAGGATAGCGACAATTATTTGCTCCGGTACGCCTGATTCTTCAGAGATTCGTGCCAGGGTTTCGTTTTGTTCGCGCCAGAATTTCACGCCGGCGTTGATGCGCTTCTGGTTGATAAAGATCTTGCGATACTCGTGCCATTGCAGGGTTTTTTCTGCCGGCCGGCTGATGGCATCGATAATTGATTGCTGGTAACGCGCTTCCGTGAGCAGTGAGTTCAGCCATGCACGATTCATATCATGCTTGTCGACCATTTCGTCGATGAATGCCGCAACTTCCGGGCGTTCGGGTTCATACGCCTGTGCGGTACAAATGCCGGCCAGGCCTGCAAGCAGGCAGGCTATGGCCGAAGCGCGGGCAAAATTCATGTACATCGGGCTGTCCTTACCTCGACAAAAGTTTGCGGTGTGTATGCACGGCCATGAGGATACCGAAGCCGGCCATCAGCGTCACGATGGCAGTACCTCCATAACTGATTAATGGCAGCGGCACACCGACCACCGGTAGCAATCCGGTAACCATGCCCGCATTGACAAATACATATACGAAAAATGTCAGGCTTATGCTGCCGGCCAGCAGGCGCGAATATGTATCTTGACCATGAGATGCGATAAACATTCCCCGCCCAATTACAAAAAGGTATACGGCCAGGAGTCCCAGCAGTCCCAACAGGCCAAACTCTTCTCCCATGACGGCAAACACGAAATCCGTGTCAGGTTCCGGCAGGAATTCCAATTGTGACTGGGTGCCGTTAAGCCAGCCTTTGCCAAAAATTCCACCGGAGCCAATGGCGATCTTGGACTGAATTATGTGGTACCCGGCGCCCAGTGGATCGCGTTCGGGGTTTAAGAAGGTCAGCACGCGCTGGCGCTGGTAGTCATGCATGAAATACCACAGCACCGGCGTACCCAGGGCAATGATTCCGCTTATGATTGCTATGACCTTAAAGCGCAGCCCGGCAAGCAAGATGACGAACAGACCCGATGCTGCGATCAGCAGGGCCGTGCCGAGGTCAGGTTGCAGGGCGATCAGCAACGTGGGTGCTGCGATGATGAGCATCAAAACAAAAACCTGGCGGGCATCCGGTGGCAGCGGCCGGTCGTGCAGGTACCAGGCCGCCATCATTGGCATTGCCAGCTTCATCAGTTCCGACGGCTGAAAGCGCACAAAACCGAGATTGAGCCAGCGCTGGGCGCCCTGACCGATATCGCCGGTGACCAGCACGGCACCCAGCAACGCGATGCTGCCGAGATAAACCCACGGCGACCACAGTCGCAGGATGCGCGGCGGCAGTTGAGCGACAAACAACAATGCGAGGATTGCGATACCGATACGAATGCCCTGGCGCATCACCATGTCCGTGTCCTGGCCGCCGGCGCTGTACAGCACCACCAGGCCGAATCCACAGATGACCAGCAGGGCACCCATCAGCACGGCATCGATATGCATGCGTCGCAGCAGACGGCCGACGAAGCTCAGGTGCTGAGTATCGCGAAATGACGTGGCGTCCTCGAACATCATTGTTGCTGGTCCTCGAACAAGGCATCCAGCACGCTGCGCGCGACAGGTGCGGCCGTGGCGCTGCCGCTGCCACCGTTCTCGACAATTACGGCGACGGCGATACGCGGTTCACCGACCGGTGCAAAAGCAATGAACAGGGCGTGGTCCCGCAGGCGTGTGTCGACCGCCTCGGCGTCATACTCTTCTTCCTGTGCTATCGCGAAAATCTGCGCTGTGCCGGTCTTGCCCGCGATGCGATAGCCACGGGGCGCGATGGCTCTGGCCGTGCCGCGCTGGCCATGCACGACTTCTTCCATCGCGGCCAGGACCAGGTTCCAGTAACCCGGTTCCCCCGTTCCGGCCACCGCCAGCTCCACACCTGCCATGCTCTCGCGTATCCCTGTCGCAGGATCCCGCGTGGCGTCGAGCAGACGTGGCTGCATGCGCGTGCCGCGCGCGGCCAGCGTCGCCGCAAAATGCGCCAGCTGCAAAGGCGTCGACAACATGAAGCCCTGGCCGATCCCTGCGATCACCGTTTCCCCCGGAAACCAGGCCTGGTCGGCAGGGCGTGCAAACGCTTGTCGTTTCCACTCCCGTGAGGGCAGCAGACCGGGTTTTTCTCCCAGGATGTCAATGCCCGTCGTTGCACCCAGTCCGAAAGTGGCGAGGTAGTCATGCATACGATCGATGCCGAGTTCCAGTGCCATTTCGTAATAATAAACGTCGCAGGATTCGGCCACCGCATCGAACAGGTTCATGCTGCCATGACCTTCACGTTTCCAATCCCGGTACTTGTGATCGCGCCCGGGAAGTTGAAAATATCCGGGGCAAAACGTCTGGTGTGATGGCGTGACCGCGCGATGGTGCAAGCCTGCCAGTGCCAGCAGGGGTTTGATGGTCGAGCCGGGCGGATAATTGCCGCGCAAGGCACGATTGAACAATGGCTTATCGGGGTCTTCGCTCAACAGCGCATAATCCGCGCGGCTGAGGCCGGCGCCAAACAGGTCCGGGTCGAAACCCGGCGTGCTGACAAAGGCGATGACGCCGCCGTCTCGTGGATCGATGGCCACCACGGCGCCGCGCTGATTCTCGAGCGCCTCGTAAGCGATCGCCTGGGCGCGTGAATCGAGGCTGAGATGCAGGTCTTTGCCGGGCACGGGCGGATTATTTTCAATGACCTGCAGGGCCCGGCCCTGCGCGTTTACCAGCACCTGGCGATAGCCAACCTCACCATGCAGCAGGTGTTCGTAGGCACGCTCGATGCCTACCTTGCCGACATGAGAGGTCCCGGCGTAGGCGCTCTGATCGAGCCTTTGCACATCGGCGTCGCTGATCGCGCCGACGTAACCGATCGCATGAACCGCCGCGGGCCCCATGGGGTAATGGCGCGCCAGCCTTGCACGTATGTCCACGCCCGGAAAATGTTGCCGCTGCACAGCAAAGCGCGCGACTTCCTCGTCGCTCAGACGAAAGCGCAGCGGTACCGATTCGAACCGTCTTGTGCGCGCCAATCTCTCGCGGATTCGCGGCAGGTCTGAAGTACGAACCACATCGAGGTCAACGAGTCGCAGCAAGGTGTCATCAATGTCCACGACCTGCTCGCGAACCATTTCCAGCTGGTACGCCGGCACGTTTTCGGCGAGCACGACGCCATTGCGATCAAATATCAGACCCCTGATCGGGGGCACCGGCTCGATACGAATCCGGTTGCCCCGCGAGAGGTCGCTGTAATGCTCGTAATTGAGGACCTGCAGCACCACCAGACGGCTGACCAGGGCCAGGATCAGGATTGCGCCGATGACCGTGGCTGCCAGGGTGCGGAAGAAGAAGATTCGTTGTTCCCGCCAGTGGTCCTTGATCCTTTCTCGGCGCATGAATTTCATTGCATCAGACCGCTCTGCGACGACTGCGCACAATGCCGAGCAACTGGGCGATCAAAGGCCATAACAGTGCACCCGCTATCACCGGCATCCAGCGTCCCGGGCGAATTTCGCCAGCCCCGGTAAGGCCGTCTACCCAGAACAGCACGAACTGGTTGAGCGTGAGCAGCATGAGCACCGTCATGGCCTGTTGCCAGATTGGAAATACCCGGATGCGCAGATGGAACTTGAGCGATACAAATGCCACCAAGGCGAGGCCCAGGGCATGCTGGCCCAACAGCGTGCCGGTAAGCGCGTCGAGAGCAAGACCGGTGAGCCAGGCTTTGCCAACGCCAAATTTGCGCGGCAGAGCGAGTGACCAGTAAATGACCAATAACGCCAGCCAGTCTGGGCGCGCGTCGATGGCCCAGTCGGGCAGGGGTACAATGGCGAGCGCCAGGCCAATCAGTACACTGAAGAAAACCCGCAATCCCTCGCCGTCACCCGAGCGTTTCCGGTAGTGCTTCACCGGTCATCCCCTGCGGCCGGTTCCTGCGTGTTGTCGGTGTCGCCGGGAAACACCAGCAACACCTCGCGAATGCTGCCGAGAGCAGCATTGGGAGTGGCCAGGACGCGCGCGAAGGGTTCACCCAGGTCGCGGCCCACTGTCTTCACCACCGCAACCGGGTAACCACGCGGGAAGGTCCCGCCCAATCCCGAGCTCACCAGCAAGTCACCTTCACTAATGTCTGCATTGTTGGGCAGGAATGGCAAGCTGAGGCTGGTGATATCCCCGGTGCCCACTGCAATCGAGCGCAAACCGTTGCGATTGACTTCCACCGGCAGCGCATGGCTCGCGTCGCTTATGAGCAGGGCCTCCGCACTCAGTGGGTCGGTTCGTGTCACCTGGCCGACGATACCGTTCGCGTCGAGCAGCGCCTGGCCGGTAAAAACCTCGTCGCGTTCACCCTTGTTGATGATGATCTTCTGGCGATAGGGATCCAGGTCGACCGCCATGATTTCGGCAACCAGCACTCGGTTGGCCACTCGCGCTGAAGATTCCATTAACGAGCGCAAGCGAGCGTTTTCTGCCTGCAGCGCCGCCAGCCGTTGCAGCTGTGCACTATTTTCGAGTTGTTCCAGGCGCAGGCGTTCATTCTCTGCAATGAGATCTGACCGTTCCTCCAGATTGCGGCCCAGCCAGCTGGACAGAGAGAAAGGCAAATCCACCAGCGCGCGCACAGGATAAACAGCATAGGACAGCACCTGGCGTATGCGATCCAGGTGTCCCTCGCGGTGATCGAGCACCATCAGCGAGATGGAAAGAAAAGCGAGCAGCAGCAGGCGCGTGCCCAGGGTCGGGCCATGCTGAAAGAGCGGTTTAGATCGCGAGTTTTTGAGCGCGGTCAAATAGGTCTGCCTTAGCGGTCAAATGCGGCCGCCATATACATGCATTCGATGCCGGCACGCCGGGCAGCAGATCAGTCAAGGCCGAACAGTTCCGGGCCATGTTCGTCCATGAGTTCAAGTACACGGCCACCACCGCGGGCAACGCAGGTGAGCGGATCGTCGGCCACAACTACTGGCAGGCCGGTTTCTTCCATAAGCAACTTGTCCAGGTCCCGCAGCATTGCGCCACCGCCAGTGAGCACGATGCCGCGCTCGGCCACGTCGGCGCCCAGTTCCGGAGGCGTTTGTTCCAGCGCTGCTTTCACAGCGCCGACGATGCCCTGCAGCGGTTCCTGCAACGCCTCCAGAATTTCGTTGCTGTTGAGCGTAAAGCTGCGTGGAACGCCTTCCGAAAGATTGCGGCCCTTGACCGAAATCTCACGCACCTGCTGCCCGGGATAGGCCGAGCCGATTTCATGCTTGATGCGTTCGGCGGTTGCTTCGCCGATAAGAATGCCGTAGTTGCGGCGCACGTAATTTGTGATGGCTTCGTCAAAGCGGTCGCCGCCAACGCGAACCGATGCGGCGTACACGATGCCGTTCAAAGAAATCACTGCGACTTCAGATGTGCCACCGCCGATGTCCAATACCATCGAACCGCGTGCTTCATGCACGGGCATGCCAGCACCGATTGCAGCGGCCATTGGTTCTTCGATCAAATACACTTTGCGCGCGCCGGCACCTTCGGCAGATTCCCGTATTGCGCGACGTTCCACTTGCGTCGATCCGTAAGGTACACACACGAGTACCCGCGGACTCGGCCGGAAGTAACGGCTGCCATGTGCGCGCTTGATAAAATACTGCAGCATCTTCTCCGTCACGGTGAAGTCTGCGATGACGCCATCCTTCAGCGGCCGTATGGCGGTGATATTGCCGGGGGTTCTGCCCAGCATGTTCTTGGCGGCGGCCCCGACTGCCTGGATAATCTTGCCCCCGCGCCCGTGTTCCTCGCGAATAGCGACCACCGATGGCTCATTAAGCACGATGCCACGTCCACGAACGTAGATGAGGGTGTTGGCGGTACCCAGGTCGATCGAAAGATCGTTGGAAAAGTACCCCCTGATATTCTTGAGCATGGCTGCCTGCTTGCCTCTGGGTTATGGGTGTTTTTGGGTGGCCAAAATTAGCCCGCTACTGTAGCAACGGGTGAGACAATCGGCAAGCTGAGGTGTATGATAGCGAGCCTTTTTTCAGGGCCCTGAACGCGTGGAGAAAACCCCATGTCTCTGTCCAGGAAAGACGTAGAAAATATCGCGCAACTGGCTCGCTTGCGTTTTTCCCAAAGCGAGATTCAGCCCGTGACCGACAACTTGTCGCGAATCATCGACTTCGTAAACCAGCTCGATGCGGCGGCGACGGGCGATGCCGAGCCGATGGCCCATCCCCTGGATCAGCCGCAGCGCTTCAGAGAGGACGCGGTGAGTGAGCCGGATCAGCGCGAGCTGTTCCAGGCCAATGCGTCGGCAACAGAAGCCGGTCTTTACCTGGTACCAAAGGTCATAGAGTGAGCCAATTCAATAACTTGCAGATTGAGCCAGGTGCAGTCTGCCATGCATGAACGGACTTTGGCGAGCCTGGTCAAGGGTCTCGAAAGCGGCGAATTTTCCAGTGAGGAGTTGACCCGGCATTACCTCGCTCGGATCGAACGGTTCGACGGGGAGCTCAATTGCTTTATCACTGTGACACCTGAGCAAGCGATCGACCAGGCGCAGGCCGCGGATCGCGCTCGCGCCGCGGGTACCGCCGGCCCGCTCGCCGGCATTCCGATCGCCCATAAGGATATTTTCTGCACC
>JBFGOQ010000042.1:0-19876 GCA_041565075.1 Gammaproteobacteria bacterium | reverse complement strand
GGACGATGCGGACGTTTTGCAGGTTCATTTGGCTTTGCGCCTTTGTCATGTGGGCTGCGCCCGATTATTGACTGGATTCCCGCTTTCGCGGGAATGACAGGTTTAAGGTTAATTCATTCACGCAGGAATGCGGAGCTAGAGGCGATACAAGAGTCCCAATCCAACTACATGTGGCCACTCGCGCGCCAATCGGGCTGGGCCTGCCTGGCCGTGCATGCATGAACGGATCTGAGGACTTTCAAGGGGATCGGGGGTCGCTGCGCAGCGACATTGCATTCCGGCAGGAATGCGGAGCAAGAAGCGATACCGGATCCCAATCACCCAAAGCTATGGCAAACTCCACTCGCACCAAGCTACCCGGTAGCAAGGGTGCCGGGATGCTCTCGAACCGATTTTGCGGCAGCTCATGAGGGAAAGAGCATCCCGGGACCCCACCGCGGAAGACAGGCGTGCGGCCATGACGCGTTTCCGCTATCCTCATCGCCCCGCGGTTGGCCTTGCCCTGCCGCAACGTTCTTTGCAAAGTCGTGAGAGTTTTCGGGAGCCAGCCATGCATGCCCTGGTCAATATTGGTGTGAGTGCCGCGCGTCGTGCGGGCGACCTGATCATGCGTTACCGCAATCGCGTGCACAATCTCAAGGTCAGCAGCAAGGGCCGTAACGACTTCGTCACCGAGGTGGATCGGCAGGCCGAGGCGGCCATCATCGACACCATCCGCAAGGCTTACCCGGCGCACGGCTTTCTGGGAGAAGAAACCGGCCAGCAAGGCAACACCGAAGCTTACTGGATCATCGATCCGCTGGACGGCACCACCAATTACCTGCACGACTTTCCGGCATTTTGCGTATCACTTGCGTTTTGCGTGCGCGGCCAGATCGAGCATGGCGTTATTTACGATCCCATGAGCCAGGAACTATTCACGGCTTCCCGCGGCGACGGCGCGCAATTGGAGGGGCACAAGATCAGGGTCAGCAACCGGCGCAGCCTGGAAGGCGCACTTATCGGCACCGGCTTCCCGTTTCGCGGCCACGACCTGCACCTGGACGAATACCTCGCGATGTTCCGCGAAGTGATCAGCGAAACCGCCGGTATCCGCCGCGCCGGATCGGCGGCGCTGGATCTCGCCTACGTCGCCGCAGGTCGGCTCGACGGTTTCTGGGAAATCGGCCTCAAGTCCTGGGACGTTGCAGCCGGCGTGCTCATGATCCGCGAGGCCGGCGGCATGGTGAGCGATCTTACCGGCGGCGACGGCTTCATGGAGTCGGGCAATATCGTCGGCGGCAACCCGCGCGTGCACACCGCCCTGCACAAGCTGATCGCGCCGCATTTAAGTGACGCATTAAAAAAATAGCCGCGGTCATCAACTTTCGTGTATGCGATACGCATGACGACGGTGCGCCACGCGCACCACGGTCACAACCAGTTCGCGATCGCGAATCTCATAAAGGATGCGGTACGGACCCTGACGGATGCGGTAACGGTTGTGGCCTGAAAGCTTCTGGCATCCCGGTGGTCGCGGGTCATTGGCCAGTGCTTCGATTCTCTTGACGATGCGCCGCCTGTCCGCCTTTCCTGATAGCGCGGCGATTTCCCTGGCCGCCGACTTCCGGATGAGCAACTTATAACTTGCCACGCCGCCTCAGGTCTTTTACCACCTTTTCAAAAGGTAAGGCAGGTTCCGCCACGCGATCCTCGAAAGCCTGCAGGTCATCGGCGTCTTCCGCCAGCGCGCTCTTTACCGCCGCGTTGACGAGTTCGGAGATACTGGAATCCGTCTCCGCAGCCTTCAGCTTCAGGGCCTGGTGCAGCCAGGCGTCCAGGTAGACGGTGGCGCGCTTGGGGGCTTGTTCAGACATACAACAAGCCTAAATACAAAACGTTCAGACGTCAAGACGTTATGACGTCATCAAGCCTAGGGGATGGCTTCGAGTTCCTTGTCGTCGCGCTCCGGCGGCAGCAGGTCCCGGGTGCTGACATCCAGGTGCAGGGCCGCGGCACTGGCCACGTAGATGGACGAATAGGTACCGATGACCACGCCAACGATCAGGGCCAGCGCAAAGTTGTGGATGACCTCGCCACCCATTAAAAACAGCGCCAGCAACACCAGCAAAGTGGTACCCGAGGTGATGATGGTGCGCCCGAGCATCTGGTTGATCGACGCGTTCATGACTTCTTCCGAGGTTTTCTTCCTGAGTTTCAGGAAATTCTCGCGAATGCGATCGAAGACCACGATGGTGTCGTTGAGCGAATAACCGATAACGGCCAGAACCGCGGCCAGCACCGACAAGTCGAAGCTGATGGCAAACACCGAAAAGAAACCGATTGTCAGCAACACGTCATGTACCAGTGCCGCCACCGCGCCGACGGCAAACTTCCACTGAAAGCGGAACGCGACGTAGGCCAGGATCATGACCAGTGCAAACAGCATGGCGAGGCCGCCCTGCTCGGTCAGTTCTTCACCCACTTGCGGACCGACGAACTCGACGCGACGCATTTCCACACCGACACCGGAAGCGCGCAGCGTCTTGAGCACTTCCTCGCTGATTTCCGCACTGCTCTTTTGTTCGTCCGGCGCCAGGCGAATCAGGACGTCGCTGGCGGTGCCGAAATTCTGCACAGTGGCATCCGGGTAGCCGGCGGTGGCAAGGGCCGTGCGGATATCATCGAGTTCAGCAACGTCCGGGTAGCCCACTTCAATCAGCACACCGCCGGTAAAGTCGATGCCGAATTCGAGTTGCCGGGTTATCAGCGAGCCGATAGACACCAATAACAACGCGACCGACAACACGAATGCAAGCTTGCGCTTGCCCATAAAATCCCAGTCGCGTTCGTTCCTGAATATTTGCATAGTTGTTTCTCTCGCCTAAACCGGCAGCGACTCCAGGCGACGGCCGCCAAAGACCAGGTTGACCAGCGCGCGCGTGCCGATGATGGCGGTGAACATGGAGGTCACGATGCCAAAGGAAAGCGTCACGGCGAAGCCCTTGATCGGTCCGGTACCGAAAGAAAACAGCACAATGGCGGCGATCAGCGTCGTGATGTTGGCATCGGCAATGGACGAAAAGGCCTTGTCGTAGCCGGCCTGGATGCTCGCCTGTGGCGAATTGCCGATGGACAGTTCTTCGCGTATGCGTTCAAAGATAAGCACGTTGGCGTCCACCGCCATGCCCACCGTCAGGACTATGCCGGCAATACCCGGCAATGTAAGAGAAGCCTGGAACATCGACAGCAAGGCCACGATCAGCACCAGGTTGACGAACAAAGCCAAGTCCGCGACCAGGCCGAAGGCCTTGTAATAGATCGCCATGAATATCACAACCAGCAGGAAACCGATCATGGTGGCGCGAAAACCCTTGTTGATGTTGTCCTGGCCGAGGCTCGGGCCCACCGTGCGTTCCTCGACAATATCGATCGGTGCGGCCAGCGCGCCCGCGCGCAGCAGCAGCGAAAGATTGCGGGCCTCGGTGCTTTCCAGCCCGGAAATCTGAAAACTGTTCGAGAACACGCCACGAATCGTCGCGGCGTTGATGACCCTTTTCTCGACGTATTTGCGGCGGATTTCTTCGCCATCGCGCACCACCGTCTCGCTCTTGTTTTCGACGAACACCACGGCCATGCGCTTGTTGAGATTTTCCCGGGTGGTTTGCAGCATCTTGCGCGCACCCTTGGCGTCAAGATCGACAAACACCGCGGGCGTGCCGTCGTCCTGGGCAAACCCGGACTTGGCGTCGGTGAGCTGATCACCGGTTACGATAATTTCACGCTTTAGCAGGATCGGCTGGTTGTTCTCGCGAAAGAAATAAAGCTCGGAACCCAGCGGCGCGCGGCCGCGGCGCTCCGCCTCATAAGGGTCGTTGTTCTCGTCCACCAAGCGAAACTCGACAGTGGCGGTGGCGCCGAGGATTTCCTTGGCGCGCGACGTGTCCTGCACACCCGGCAATTGCACCACGATGCGCGCCTCGCCCTGGCGCTGCACCACGGGTTCGGCCACGCCCAGCTCATTCACGCGGTTGCGCAGCGTGGTGATGTTCTGCTGAATAGCGAAGTCCTTGCGTTCCTTGAGCTGTAAGTCGGTCATGGATACGCGCAACAGGTATCGCTCGGGGTCGCTGACTCGTGAAATCTGCAGCCCCTGTTCGGATTCGCCGATAAGGTCTTCAACCGGGTCGAGATCGTCACTGTTGCGCAACTCGATTTCCACGTACCCGGCGTTGGCGTCGGCGCGTATGCCGGCGTAGCGGATGCGCTCTTCACGCAACAAAGTTTTGAAATCGCCCTCCATACGCTGCAATGCCTGGCTCAGTACCGCCTGCATATCCACCTCGAGCAGGAAATGCACGCCGCCGCGCAAATCGAGCCCGAGACTCATAGGCTTCAAGCCCAGCGCCCGCATCCACGCGGGTGTGCGGGGCGCGGTGTTGAGCGCCACGACAAATTCGTTGCCGAGGTTCTTGGCCAGGGCATCAGAAGCTCGCACCTGATCATCCGGCGTCTCGAAGCTGGCGAGCAGGCGGCCTTCATCGACGAACACTGCCCGGTAAGGCACCTGCTCGTTGCTGAGGATTGCCTCGACCCTGGTAGTGAGCGCCGGATCGGTATCGGCATTGCGTTGCGAGACCTGCACCGCCGGGTCCTCCACGAACAGGTTGGGCGATGCAAACAACACGCCGACTGACAGCACGATCAGCACAAGGATATATTTCCAGGCGGGAAAACGATTCATTTGTTCATCTCATCGGCAGGACCCGTGCAGTCCGGTTCTTGTCTGTTGTCTGTCAGTTTCCGGGCCCGAAACGCAAGCTTCAAGGCACGACAAAATTATCTGCCCTCGGTGCCACCCGCATCCGCCGGTGACTGGCCGCAAGCGGTGCAGAACTCAGGCGTTTTTTAGCGTCCCCTTGGGTACCAGGGCAGACACGGCATGCTTCTGGACCTTCACGACATGACCTTCACCCAACTCGAGGTCGATAAACTGGTCACCCACGTTGTTGATCCGACCCAGCAGACCACCACTGGTCACAACCTCATCGCCTTTGGCGAGCGCCGTTACCATCTCGCGATGTTCTTTCGCGCGCTTGGTCTGCGGGCGAATCAACAGGAAATAAAACACCACGAAAATAATGATCAGTGGCAATAGCCCTATAATCGGGCTGCCGGCAGCGGGCTCGGCCGCCGCCCATGCATCGTTGATCAGAAAATTCATCAATAATCCTCACAAAACACACCCGGATCCGGTCAGGGCCGCCCGGGCGAAGCGCGCTATTATGCCACAGTCCCTGTGGGTTCTTCCCGGGCCGCATAGAAGGCTTTTACGAAGTCCTCGAGGCCACCCCCGGCAATGGCCGAGCGCAGCCCTGCCATGAGTTCCTGGTAATAGTGCAGGTTGTGCAGGGTGCACAGGCGATGCCCGAGGATCTCATTGCAGCGCTCGAGATGGCGCAGGTAGGCACGGCTGTAATTGCGGCAGGTGTAGCAGCTGCAATCAGGGTCCAGCGGCTTGGTGTCCGTCGCATGGGCGCTGTTCCGCAGACGCACCACACCATGACGCGTAAACAGATGCCCGTTGCGTGCATTGCGCGTGGGCATTACGCAATCGAACATGTCGATGCCCCGGCACACCGCCTCCACGATGTCCTCGGGCTTGCCTACACCCATCAGGTAACGGGGCCGGTCCGCTGGCAGTTTACCGGCGATTTCATCAAGGATGTGCAGACGCTCGGCAGGGGATTCTCCCACCGACAATCCGCCCAGCGCGTAACCATCAAAACCGATGTCGATCAGGCCGGCCAGGGATTCGTGTCGCAGTGCCGGATACATGCCCCCCTGCACAATCCCGAACAATGCCGCCTGGCTGTCACCGTGGGCGATCTTGCAACGCGCGGCCCAGCGCAACGACAGTGCCATGGACGCGCGGGTTTCTGCCTCCGAGGCCGGATGCGGCGTGCATTCGTCGAATACCATCACGATATCCGAGCCCAGCTCCCGCTGGATGCGCATGGATTCCTCCGGCCCGAGGAAAATCTCGTCGCCATTCACCGGCGAGCGAAAACGCACGCCCTCCTCGCTGATGTGCCTCAATTCCGCGAGGCTCCACACCTGAAAGCCACCCGAGTCGGTCAGGATGGGCCCCGGCCAGTGCATGAAATCATGCAGATCGCCGTGCCGGCGAATGATGTCGGTGCCCGGCCGCAGCATGAGATGAAAAGTATTGCCGAGTACGATTTGTGCACCCATGGCCGTCAGCTCTTCCGGCGTCATGGCTTTGACCGTGCCATAGGTGCCGACGGGCATGAACGCGGGTGTATCGACCGTGCCGCGCGCCAGCGAGATCTGCCCGCGGCGACTGTTGCCATCGGTGGCCTGCACGGAAAATTTCATGATGCTGTATCGCGCGCCGCCGGGTCGAGGGTCAGCAACATCGCATCGCCATAACTGAAGAAACGATAAGCCTCGCGCACTGCGTGTCGATAAGCATTCATTACCCTATCGTACCCTGCGAAGGCGCAGACCAGCATAAGCAGCGTGGACTCCGGCAAGTGAAAATTCGTCAGCAGCGCGTCCGCGACACAAAATTTCGCGCCCGGGTAGAGGAACAACTGGGTCTCGCCGCGCATGGGTGCCAGACCGCCCGCCTGGCGCGCCGCGCTTTCCAGGGCACGCACCGAGGTCGTCCCTACGGCGACCACGCGGCCGCCGCGCTGGCGCGTCTCGGCCACCGCCGCACACACGGCTGCGCTCACTTCCAGCCACTCGCTATGCAGCGTGTGGTGCTCGACGATGTCACCGCGCAACGGCTGGAAGGTACCCGCCCCCACGTGCAGCGTGACTTTGCATTGACGCACGCCTGCTGCGCTGATTGCGGCCAGCAAGGCTTCGGTGAAATGCAGGCCCGCAGTGGGTGCAGCAACCGCACCCGGCTTCTCGGCATACACAGTCTGGTAGCGTTCCAGGTCTGCGGCGTCATCCGCACGCGCGATATAGGGCGGCAGTGGCATATGACCTTCTGCGCCGAGCACGGTGTTGACTGGCGCGGCGAACGACAGCTCAAAAAGGTCGTCGTCGCGGCCTGTGACGGTCGCGGTATACGCACCGAACTGCAGGCGGCTCCCCGCCTTTGGGCTCTTGCTCGCGCGTATTTGGGCGACCACCGTGGTATCGCCGATTACGCGCTCGACCAGCACCTCGATTTTGCCGCCGCTTGCTTTGCGGCCCAGCAAGCGCGCCGGAATAACCCGCGTATCGTTAAACACCAGCAGGTCGTTCGCATTCAAAAGTTGCGGCAGGTCTGCAAAATACCGGTCCGCCAGGGCGCCGCTTTGCCCGTCCAGCGTCAGCAGCCGGCTGGCGCTCCTGTCGTCCAGTGGCCGCTGGGCGATGAGGTGCGCGGGCAGTTCGTAATGAAAATCACTGCGTCGCATGGGGCGCACAGGGTAGCAGCTTGGCTTGCGGGTCACGAACAAAAAAAGGCCGGCTGCAAAGCCGGCCCTGGTGCACGTGTAAAAAAGTCCGGCTCAGGTGCCGATGTCTTCCTCTTCCACGATGATGCGAACGTCTTCATCGCCGGCGGGCGCATCACCCTTCATCACCTTGCGCTTTTTCTTGATGATCACCTCGCGGTCGCCGCCTGCGCCTTCGTCACGTTCGATGACTACTTCGAAGTCGCCATCGGCATCCGGGGCGAGAAAATGATAACCATGCCTTGGGCCGCCACCCCAGCCCGCGTTTTCCGAAGCCTTGTATTCGATCTTGCGCTTGCGCTTCTTGCGCATGATTTCGATCTCGGCAGTTTCACCCGGGGCATAAGAGCGCAAAATGCGCATGGCATGGCGCACGTCGGACGGTTCGCGATCCCCGATCTTCAGGATCACGTCGCCCTCTTCAAGCTCGAGCCCTTCAGCCTCGGGGGCGCGCACCACCAGCAGCCCCTTGTCGGTATTGAAGTACTGGCCAAGCTTCGGGGTCAGGGGCACCAGTTCCATGCCGCCCCAGCGATGCGCCATCATCGGCGCAATCATAGGTGAGGGCGGCATCGCCGGCATGGCGGGCATCGGCGGCATGGGCCCGCCTTCGCGGCTATCCCAGCGAAATACCCTTTTGCCGTCACCGGGCGCCATGAAGCCGAAGGCTTGCGGCGCAGACATTTCGCCGGTTTCGAGTTTTACCTTGCCTTTCTTGCCATTGCGCAGGTACTCGATCTCGACGGCCTCGCCCGGCTCGACCTTCTCCATGACCGCCGTCAGCTTGTCGTTTGATTCCTTGCCGCCGCCCTTGAGCGATTTGCCGTTCAGGCTGGTCAGGATATCGTCGGCCTTGAGCCCGGCCTTTTCAGCCGGTCCACCCGGGGTGACTGCGAGCACTACCACGCCGTCAGGGGAAACGCCGGTGACCTTGCCGTTTTCGTTACGCTCGCCGATGTTGATGCCAATCATCGCCCGGCGCTTGCCGCCGTTCTTGTGCACCATGCGAATCACATGATCCATGGCACCGCCGTGGAGCTGGCTGGTCAGCTCACCGATTTCCCGCGCCGCTTCGTCCAGGCGCTGGCGGGCGTCTTCGAGCTTTTTCTCGAGCTCTGCATCGTTGGCGCCCGACTGTTCGGCAGCGATCACGACATTACCGGCCAGCAAGCCTGCGCTCACTACCACCATTAAGAGATATTTCATTCCTCGCTCCTCCAATCGACTTGGTTCATTCGTCAAAAGTCTATGCGCTGGGCCTGCGCATAACGCACATGCACCAGTGAATTCATCAGTTCCACGCGCTGCCGCCACAGGGCATTCGCCTCGCTCGCGCTCAGTCGGCCGCCGCCACCCATGCTCAACCCGTAATCGACCCAGGCAATCTGGTCCTCGAGTTGCGCGATTGTTCCGGCCGTGCCCGCATTGACGACCCGCGGCTCATAAGAAACGGTCCCCAGCAAACGCTCGAGACGCTGGGATTCGGCCACCAGCTGTGCGGTATTCGCTGCCGCCGTGGACGGCACCGTGGTCTGCAGTGAATTTGCGGCCATCGTCACCGGCGACTCGCCGGCGATGTCATCCGGCGCGCCCTGTAACAGCAGGGCCACCAGGGCCGCGATCACCAGCGACGCCGCCAGACCCAGCGGCCAGTAGTGATTCCCCGGGCGCCTGGCGCCCTGCGTCTCTTGCCCGGCGCGCCTGACGATCGCAGCCCATTGGTCTGCAGAGGGATCTACAGAGGAATCTGCCGAGAGATCGCCCGAGGGTTGCAACTGCGGCAGGCTGCGCAGCTCATCTTTGAGGGCGGTGAGCCGCAGCAGTTCCTGCTCGCATTCGGGACATTTGTCCACGTGATCTTGCAGCGCGGATTCACCGGGCCCCGCCCCGTCACGCAGGTTCAATAGCTGTTCGATACTTGCATGCATGGTTGTGTATCTCTGCTTCCTGTCAGCATCGTGCGCAGTCGTTCATGCGCGCGCACCAGCTGCGATTTCGAAAAACTCGTCGTTTTACCCATCAGTTCGCCGATTTCCTTATGAGTCAGCCCTTCCACGTCGTGCAGCCATACGACCATTCGCGTTTTCACCGGCAATTGCGCCAGGGCCCGGGATAGGTCGGACGCGTTCCCGGCCCGCGATGGGTCGGCATTGGCCTGTGTTTCACCCACCACGGCGAGCGGCACCGCGCGCTTGTGCCAGGCCGAACGCAAGTGCATCAGGCTGAAGTTCACCGCAATCTTGCGGACCCAGCCGCCAAGCGGCGATTCTGAACGAAAGCTGTCAATCTTCCTGATGATTTCCACAAACGTGTCCTGGACGACTTCCTCCGCACCGGCCTCATTGGTCAGCATGCGCCGGGCCAGGTTGTATACCGGCCCGTGGAAGCGCCGGAACAAGGCCTCGTGGGCCGCCATGTCCCCCGCCTGCGCAGCACGCAGCAGTTCCTCGGGAACATCCGGGTCAATAAAACTGCTCATCAGCTATCCAGATGCACGAGCGGCCAGATTGGTCGCAGATTTTCTTCGCGTGTTGCGGGGGATGGAGATTTCCATATACTTGCTGCCCTTCACAGTAAAGCCTCGCCGGGGTGGTGGAATTGGTAGACACGGCGGATTCAAAATCCGCTGCCCGCAAGGGCTTGGGGGTTCGAGTCCCCCCCTCGGTACCACTGCTGACCCGCGTTTTTACCTACTCGCCGGGCCAGGGCCCGGAAATGCCGGGTTATTTCGACTGCCATTGCCGACCCATACCATGAACTACTGTAGTCAATGTGGCCAGCCAGTCGTCCTGAAAGTTCCCGCAGGCGATAACCTGCCTCGTCATGTGTGCGACGCCTGCGGAACGATTCATTACCAGAACCCGCTGATGGTGCTGGGCGCTGTCGCGACCTGGGAGAACCGGATCCTGCTATGCCGCCGATCCATTGAACCGCGCAAGGGGTACTGGACGGTACCCGCCGGCTTCATGGAAAACAACGAGACCCTGCAGGAGGCGGCAGCGCGCGAGACGCGCGAAGAAGCCCTGGCAGACATCGAAGTTGGCGAGTTATTTGCAGCCATCAACGTATTGCGCGTTAACCAGGTACACATCATGTTTCTGGCAAAAATGACCACGCCTGAGCATGGCCCCGGTGACGAGAGTCTGGAAAGCGAGCTTGTCCTGCCCGAAGATATCCCCTGGCAGGACATCGCCTTTCCCAGCGTCAGGTTTACGCTCGAACGCTACCTGGAAGACCTCAAGCGCGGTAGCTTTGGCGTGCATGTCGCTGACATTCGTTCACGAAAAGACGTGGGTTAGCGCGCTCTGCAAGGCCACCACACTCTGTGGCAGAATACGCCCGCCCCGGGTTGGCGCCGCCCTTTACAGGAGAAGAACATGACCTTTGTGGTGACCGAGTCCTGCATCAAATGCAAGTACACCGACTGCGTCGAAGTGTGCCCCGTGGACTGTTTTCACGAAGGGCCGAATTTCCTGGTGATCGACCCGGAAGAGTGCATCGACTGCACGCTGTGTGAGCCCGAATGTCCGGTCGAGGCAATTTACTCTGAAGAAGATCTGCCCGAGGGCCAGGAGCAGTTCCTCGCGCTGAACGCCGAATTATCCAAGCAATGGCCGGTGATCAGCGAAATGAAGGATGCGCCGCCAGACGCCAAGGAATGGGAAAACATCGCCGATAAGCTCCAGCACCTGGAGCGCTAGCGAGACCTCTAGGACTTGTTATCGCGATCGAGTTCCACCGCGAGCTGGGGCGCCGGCAGGTAACCGGAAATCAGGCGCCCGCTTTGCGTGACAATCGCAGGTGTGCCGCGCAGTCCCACGTCGCGGCCAAGCTTGTAATGCTGATTAAGGGGCGTGCCCTTGCACACGTCGCCCACCACCGGGTTGCCCGCCTTGGCCGACGTCAGCGCCGAGTTGCGGTCAGCCGCGCACCAGACTTTCTCGGCCTTCGCCCATGACTCCGTATTCGGACCCGAGCGCGGCCAGAACAGGTAGCGAACTTCGATGCCGAAATTGTGCAGATCCGCCATCTCGCGATGCAGCTTTCTGCAGTATGCGCAATCGATATCGGTAAAAACCGTGATGCTGTGTTTTACCTTATCGGGTGAAAACACGATCATCTGGTCTGCACCCACCTCGCCCAGAACCTTGTTCCGGAGATCGCCGCGACGGCTTTCTGTGAGGTTGGCGTTACCCTGCAGGTCCACCATATCGCCCTGGATCAGATAGCGGCCCTCCCTGCTCAGATAAACCACGTTGGCGCCCACTGCGACTTCGTAAAGCCCCGCAACCGGGGTGTCATGAATATCGCTGGTCTCGACGCCGGGCAGCTTTTCGGCAATCGCGCTGCGCGGGTCCGACTCGGCATGAGCCGGTAATGCGTTTACCAGCAAAGCGCTGGCAAGGGTCAGGGTGAAAGTGCGCCGGGAGGCGTTTGGGTTCATTGCGTTTACCTGCGAATATCTGTACTTGCTGGATGTGACCCTGGCGGGCCGCATCGGTTCCAACCGGGCGCAGATGTTAGCAGATGGGCGGGGAACTTTCCGTGGTCAGCCGCGGGGATGATGTTCGCCGTGCAGATCCTTGAGGCGTTCGCGGGCGACATGAGTATAAATCTGGGTGGTCGATAAGTCGCTGTGCCCCAACAGCATTTGAACGACTCTGAGGTCCGCGCCGTGGTTGAGCAGGTGCGTGGCGAATGCATGGCGCAGGCTATGCGGTGACAATTTTTTACTGATCCCGGCCTTGGCACCATAGCGCTTGATAATGTGCCAGAAGGCCTGGCGGGTCATGCGATTGCCACGTCGCGTCGGAAACAGGTAATCGGTCTGGCGATCCATGAGTATGTCCAGGCGTGCGCCGGAACAGAATTTGCGAATCCAGTTCTGGCATTCCTCGCCCAGCGGAATCAGCCGCTCCCGGTCACCCTTGCCGACGATGCGAATCACGCCCTGGTTAAGATTGATCTGGGACTGGGTCAGGTTGATGAGTTCGGTCACGCGCAAGCCGGTGGCATACAGCAGCTCCAGCATCGTGCGGTCGCGCAAGCCCAGTGCGTCCTTGACGTCAGGGGCGCTCAGCAGCGACTCGACCTCATCCTCCGTGATGGTCTCCGGCAGGGCCCGCCCCACCTTGGGCATCTCGATTCGTGCGGTCGGATCGTCCGTGATTTCGCCCTCGCGGACGAAGTAGCGATAAAAACGTCGGAAACTCGACAGTTGCCGGGCGGTTGAACGCGGCTGTGCGCCGGCTTCGGCGCGTGCCGCGATAAAGCCCAACAAGTGTTCCCGGCCCGCAGCCAGCAAGCCCAGATCCTGTTCCAGCAGCCAGCGTGACAAGGCATTGAGGTCCGCCCGATAGGCAGCCAGCGTATTGGCCGATAAACCGCGCTCCATCCAGACCGCGTCCAGGAAACGATCAATAGTCCGTTCCTGGGCTTCGGCGAGCGCCGAGTTATCCGAATCAAGTGGCTTGGCTGACGGCATCGAGTGCTCCGTTTGCTAAAGTGACAGCCGCCTTTTCCTTTGCGCGCTGGCTTAAGATACTGCCTGTCATCACGCGAGTCGCAGACTCTTTCGTCCGGTTTCGCAGGTCAGGCTAGGATTCGCGGGAATCCTGGCGCATCAACGAGCATCAGTATGCTTTGGCGAGATACTATGAGCCGTGAATTAAGTCACAGAAATCAAAGATTTATTAACATAAGGCGTGAACCAGTTCACATTAACAGACGAAGTTGTGCGGTTTCTTGTGCGTCTGCAACAGCTGGTTGCCCCTGCGCGAGGCGCTGCCGGGGCGATGTTGCTGCCTTGTTAGTTGCCCCATGACGCGCGTATTCGAGGCCATTTTTGGCGTCTATTCATTGCTGGTCGCCGCGGTGCTCATGCCGATCGGGACATTGCTGATCATCCTGACGCCGGGGATCGGCAATCGTCGGCGGGTCGCGAAAACACTGGCCAGAATCCTGCTTATGCTCACCGGTGCGGGGCCTGCAGTACGCGGCCTCGATTTGCTGCCTCCTGGTGCCTGTGTTGTGGTGGCCAATCACGCCAGTTACCTGGACGGCATTGTCATGAAAGCGGTATTGCCGCCGCGCTTTAATTTCGTCATCAAGAAGGAAGCGCGCGACATCCCGGTCGGCGGGTTCATGCTCGAGCGGCTGGGCTCCGAGTTCGTGCACCGGGGCAATGACCACGCCGGCGCCCAGGATGCGCGGCGCATTCTGCGCGCCGCCGCAGAGGGCCAGGAACTGGGATTTTTCCCCGAGGGGACGTTCGTGCGCGAGCCGGGCCTCAGGGCGTTCCGACTGGGTGCTTTCATAACCGCCGCCCGCGCCAGCCTGCCAGTGGTCCCGGTTGTCATCTCGGGCACCCGTCAGATGCTGCCATCCGAGGCCTGGTTTCCACGGCCGGCGCGTTTGCGCGTCGAGGTGCTGGAACCGTTGCAGGCCGAAGGCAATGATCGCGACGCTGCGCGGTGGCTGCGCGATGAGGCGCGCGCTGCAATTCTTGCGCGTATCGATGAACCTGATCGTATGAAAAAATAAACCCGCCACGCCGGCGGGTTTATTAGCTCATATTCTGTTGTGGGCTTTGTGAGCTTAGCCCGGCACGCGAATCTCGATCTGGTCGTTTACGTATTCGATCCAGCCTGCCGCTTGCGAGCGCGTTTCTTCAAACTGCTGCGCGCGACGGAAAGACGCGATCGCATCGTTGAATCTCTTTTGCTCGGAATACGCCAGGCCCTGCAGAAGATAGGCCTTGCCTGTTTGCCTGAGGCCACCCATATCCAGTGCTTTTTGCACAGATCTGGCGACCCCGTCCCAGTTATTTTTTTCGTTATATATCTGCGCCTGTTGCAGGTAAAGCTCGCCGTCCCCTTTCATGGGCGCCAGCTGGTCGATTACCGCAATGGCCTTGTCGTATTCGCGCGCAGCCGTCCACGCAGACAACATCAATTCGAGGTTTTTTTCCGTTCGCTGGATACGCCCCGCCGCCATTTCTTTCTCCAGCAGATCGCCGGCATAGTAAGGCACATTCATGAACATGCGCATGCGTGCAAGGTTGAGAATTTTCTTTTCCTCGGTCAAAACACCATGTTCGTAGGCAAGATTGAGTGTAGAAAGCGCCTCGTTATCTCTTTGTTCCTGCTGGTAAGCGCCGAACAGCATTTCCCAGTAACGCAGTTTGTCCGGCCAGAAACCAACCATCTTCGTAAGTACAGTTGCGGCATTGCTGTACTGCTTGAGCTCGAAATAGATCGCCACCAGTAACTGGTGCCAGTTTTCCTTGGGTTCGGGGCTCGCTTCCACCGCGCGTCTGGCCCAGGGCAACGCGCTGCGGTAATCGCTCATGCTCGCATAGGACGAGGCCATCATTATGAAAGCATCCGGTTTGGGATCCGTTTCATTGGCCAGCCAGCGATTGAGCGTATCGATAGTCTTCTGGTACATCTCCTGTGACATGTACAGAGAGGCCAGCGAATACAGCATGCCCTGCTGCGCGGCGGTTGGCAGCGCCTGCAACGCCAGGCAAGCCTCGAAGTTCTGAATGGCCGGAGGGTACTGACCCTGCTGGGCATACACGAAGCCTATGGACTGGTAGACCAGCGCGCGTTCGTAATCGTTGAGGTCCATTTTCTCCATGGCGCGGAGTTTCGACATGGCCTCGGCAAACATGTTTTCGCCCATCAATTCCTGGGCCTGCAAGAGGCGCTTGTAAGCGCGTTCCGTCATGGTCGCCTGTGGCTTCTCTTCCTCCTCTTCGGCCTGGGCATAAGGTATGCCGGCCAAAACCAGACCCAGCGCGGCAAACAGTATCAGCGCACGAAAAAACACCCGCAGATCTTCAGGCCTCGAAACCATGCTTAGTTACCCATTTTGAACTCGATGGTCTGCTGTGCCTGACGTCGCACAGGTTTCCCATCAACGACCCGCGGCTTGAATTTCCAGCGCAGAATTGCACGGGTCGCTTCGCGGTTGAAAATACGATTCGGTTGCGCATCGATCACGCGCGGATTGTCCACCGAACCATCCTCTGTAATCGTGAACTCAAAACGCACCCAGCCCTCGATACCATCCAGCAATGCCTGTCGAGGATACTGCGGCTCGATGCGAACTATGGGGATTACATCCCCATCCTGACCGGGGTCGGCCGGGTTGAACTGGCCAATATACGGGCCGGTTCCGGTTGAGACAGACATGTCGATATTCGGTATATCGATATTGAGTTGCTGCGGTGGCGGCTTGTCCTGGCTGGCCGTGGTCAGCTTGGGCGGCGGCGGCGGTTTCTTGGGCGGTGGCGGTTTCTTGGGCGGCCGCCGCTTGGTTTGTGTCAGCTCGTCCTGCTTAACCCGAACCACGTCTATCAGCTTGAGGCTGGTCTTGTCGGCATCGAATTTCCCGCCTGAGCCGATCAGGCTGTTCATCAGAAGAAACAGCAAGAGCGCGACCACAACACCCGCCACTGTCGAAATCATGAATCGCATGGCGCTATGCTCCTTCCTCTGCGGCGACAGAAATTGTGGTGACACCGCCCAGCCGAACCTGGTCCATCAGATCGATGAGCTTGCCGGTCGGCGCTTCTTTGTCGGTAATGATAATCACCGAGCTCTCCGGGTTTTCGGCTTTGGCATTTTCCACCATCATGCGAACCTGCCCCATCTCTACCTGGCGCTTCTCCATCCAGATCATGCCATTTTCATTGATCGCAATCATTATATTACCGCGTGGCTTGGGTTCGGCCGTATGTGCCAGCGGACGATTGACGTCGATACCCGTCTCTTTCACGAAAGACGTCGTCACGATGAAGAAGATCAGCATGATGAAAACGATATCCAACATCGGCGTGATGTTGATCTCTGTTTCTTCTTCGTTGGCTGCGTGACGTCTGGCCATAAAAGTCTCTTGTTAGATGCTCATCGGCATTTTAAGTTCAGCCTCGCCTCAACGGGCCTCGGCCGCCAGCGAAACGTTTTCGGCACCGGCCTCCCGGGCCTGGTCGATGACCTGTACCAGCAAACCCGCATCGGCATCCCGATCGGCAACCACCACCACGCTGGAATCGGGCTTGGCTGCAAGCGCGCTCTGCACATTGGCATGCACCGCACGGATGTCCACCCGGCGGTTATTCACTTCGACCTGACCCGTTGCAGAAATACGAATGGCAATGACTGCCGATTGCTTGACTTCCTTGGGCGGCGCATTCGAAGGCCGACTTACGTCCAGACCGATTTCCTTGACGAACGAAGTCGTTACTATGAAAAAGATCAGCATGATAAAAACAATATCCAGCATCGGCGTGATATTGATCTGCGCCTCTTCTTCGTCGCGTCTGTGTTTGCGTCGCATTACCGATCAAGCCTCATCTCTGTGGCGCTCGAGCATGTCTTCCAACCGCTCTACTTCCGTATCTGCCTTGTGCTCGAGGTGGGTACTGAGATAAAGGCCCGAGAGCGCGGCCACCAGCCCGGCCATGGTGGGAATGGTGGCCTTGGACACGCCGCCCGCCATGAGACGTGCATTGCCGGTACCAAAAATGGCCATGATCTCGAATACCTGGATCATGCCCCAGACAGTGCCGAACAGGCCCAGCAAGGGCAGTATGGCCATCAGCGTCTTGATGACCAGTATCCAGCGATGGGCATCCACCCTGACCCGCGAAATCATGGCATCGCGAATGCGCACGGCGGCCCAGGAACTGGTATCGGTACGTGCATCCCAGGCTGCCCGCTCTGCCCTGAGGCGCTTGGGAATCTCAAAATACAGATACCAGAATCGCTCCACGATCAGCGTCCACATGAAAATGGTGACGAACAGAATCCAATAAAGGACGCCACCGCCGGCTTCAAAGAAATCGCGGATCGCTTCGTAACCATCGACCAGGAAGGTCACTGCGGCTGCCTCTCCGTCGCCGCTTCCGTTTCTGAATGTTCGGCCAAGAGTCCCTGGCTCTGCTCCTCGAGGATCTCGATAAGCGCCTTGCTCTTGCCCGCCACGAAGCTGTGCAACAGCACCAGCGGAATGGCAGCCACCAGCCCGAGCACCGTGGTGACCAGGGCCTGGGAAATACCGCCCGCCATGAGCTTGGGATCACCGGTGCCAAACAGCGTGATGGACTGGAAGGTCGCGATCATACCCGTGACTGTGCCGAGCAGCCCCAGCAGGGGGGCGACCGCGGCCAGCACCTTGATGATGGCTTGCCGTTTTTCGATTTGCGGCGTCTCCTTCATGATGGCCTCGTCGAGACGGAGCTCCAGGGTCGTCACATCAACCTGGCGGTTCTCGTGGTAGACCCCCAGGATCTTGCCCAGCGGATTGTCCGATCTGGGCGTGCTGTTTTTCATCTGGCGCTTGATCTTGCTTCCCGTCACGCTCAGGGTCACCAGGCGTTCCAGTGCAATCAGCACGCCGATCATGCCGAGAACGATGATCACGTAGCCGATCAGCTTGCCTTGATTGACGCGCTCAACCAGGGAAGGCGACTGAATAAGCGCGCCGAGTATTTGTCCGCGAGTCGGGTCGACTGCCATGGGATGTATGCCTTCGGTGGCCGAGTACAGGTCCCCGGCCATGCTGCGGAAGCGGCCCTTGGGCTGGGTGGGCAGCTCTTGCAATGTGCCCGCCTCGGACAAACGCAGGAAGCGATCGTCCAGGACAGCATTGAACACACCGATGCGAACGACTTCGGCCTGCGATTCCATCCCGTCGGCACTGTTGACTTTGCTGCTAAACCGGGAAACGGCACCGGAAGCGATCATATCTTCAAGCATGGCGATGCGTAGCCGGTCGAGGTCGCTGATTGTCGGCATGCCCTCGGTCGCGGCAATCTCGTTGACCACTTCCCTGCGCTCAGGCGTCTCCGCGGTAACCAGGGAATTATCCACCACGCCCTTGAAATCGCCGACTACTTGCTTGACGACGCCCTTGAGCTCGCCAAGATTGCCAAGCCTGATGGTCAAAGTCTCCTCGAGATCCCGAATCTGGGTCTCGTTGGAATCAAACTGATTCTTCAGTGCAGCACTGCGGCGTTCCTCGGCGGCCAGCTCGGTCTGCACTCTTTGCAGCATTGCGCGCTGCTCATTGCGCGCCTGGACAAACTCCGCCTCGCGCTGCTGATTCTTCGCAGCGATTGCCGAGCGTTCGGCTCTGACTTGCTGCAAAAGCTGGTTAAGGTTCCCCGGATCGCTGGCCGGTGCGGCCTGGCCTGACAGAAGCAGTCCGGCAATGACCAGGAAAAGGCACTTGTTTGAATTTTTCATTGTGATGCCTCCGGTGCGTTAAGCGGCACCGTCAGGAGATTGGGCGCTGCCTGTTTGCGGGCCACGCGCAATCCTTCTGTTATGTGCTTGCGATAACTGTCGGGCAAGGACTCCCATTGCCGCGTCTCTTTGTTGAAAAATCCGGTCTGGCTCCTGTCCAGGGTCTGGTAGGCCAGCAACAACCTGCCGAGACGGAAGAAATTCACTTCACGGGACTCACCGCCGATCGTCAGGTTGCCCGTCGACGCCTCCATGTTGCGGCTGAAGTCCGACTCGATCTTGTACGCTTCCATGATGCGCCGGTATTTTTCGGAATCGGTCACGTTGGCGTCTTCCATCAGATTGCGCAGATCGGTGATACGAGCTCGGCGCTCGGTGAGGTTGAAAGGTAAGTCGAGCTCAACCACGGCACCGAGATCATCTATCATGCGGAACATCAGGGGAATGATCGACTGCTCGATTTCATCGGCGCCATCGATTTGCGCCTGGATGTCCGACTTAATGGACTCCTGATCATTGACCAGGGATTGCAAATGCGCGTTATAGACCTTGATGCGATCCAGTGCCTGGGTAGCAACCCGATAGTCACCCAGCAGCTCCGCCGTCTGGTTCGCCAGGTTGTCAATCTGCTGCTGCGAGCGCACCGATGATTGATCCGCCGCGTTGCGTTCCTGCATGGCGGCTCGCACCACACGCTCTTGCGCACCGACCGAAGTGGCAACGAACCCGCCACAGACGAGCAGCACAGTAACCGCGGCACGGCGCAAAGGGTGATCTAGTTTGTTTAGTATTTCCATTGACTTACCTTGCATTCTTATAAGTGTTCAGCAAAGGACTCTGCCTGACAGGGCAATCGAATCTAGCAGATATAGGTACGAATAAAAAGCCGCTCGCCGGTGCCCGTGACTGCCTGAATTTGCTGCGGTTTCCCCGCTGCCAGCGGGGCAGCAATCAGGCGCACTTAAGCAGCGGAGTTGCTCTAATCATAGACCCTGGAGCAAGTGGGTGCCGGCTGCCCGCGGAGATTCCAAAGTCTACCTTGCTGCTATCATTGTGCGCTACATATGCCCAGCTGTAATGCAAAATTTTGACTTGTTAATGAACACCGCGTCCGGCAACCCAGCACTCGCAGAGCAATACCGGGACGCCGGCTACGCTGTCGTG
>JBFGOQ010000041.1:0-21401 GCA_041565075.1 Gammaproteobacteria bacterium | reverse complement strand
ACCTGCGTTATTACACGGAGTTTCTTGGTGGGACGGAATTTGGCTTCTACTTTGTGAATTACCACAGCCGCCTGCCCATCGCCAGTGGTCGTACTACCGATCACCAGGGTTACGGTAACGGCTGGGCGGTCGGCACATCCGCCACATGTTTGTCGGGTGGCTGTATCCCGCTGGGCGTACCTGCCGGCGACCGCAATGCGGCTATAGCGGCCGGTGTGGGGCGGGGGCAGGCCGAGATTATCGGTAAGGGCGGCACGGTGGACGCGGCGGTGACCGCCGAACTGACTGCCGTGGCGACTGCCACCGTCGATGGCCTGCTCAGCGGCCAGCTCACGGCGGCAGACGTTCCCAATGTACTCACCGATCAGCTGGCCGACGGATCCGGATATTTCACAGAGTACCCGGAAGATATCAAGCTCTACGGCATCAGCTTCAACACCACCATCGGCGACACTGCACTGCAGGGCGAGTATTCATTCCGCCAGGACGTGCCCTTGCAGGTGGATGACGTGGAGCTGCTGTTTGCCGCACTGGCACCGCTGGATGATTTTGGCCGCACGGTGTTCGGTACCTTTGGGCAACTCGGTGCCTTCGATGTCGATGAATACGTGCCGGGCTTCCGGCGGCTGGATGTAAGCCAGGCGCAATTCACGGCGACCAGTATTTTCCCACGCAGGTTCAAGGCCGATCAGCTGGTGATCCTCGGCGAATTTGGCTTTAACTGGGTGCATGACATGCCGAGTAAGGATGTGCTGCGCTTCGATGGACCGGGCACCCTGATCAGTGGCAACGCAGACCTGGCAGCGACAGGCACCGTGCATGCCCCAACCGCAGTTGGCGTGATCGAAGCAGCCAGCCATTTTGCCGACGATTTTTCGTGGGGCTACCGTCTCATTGGCGCGCTGCGCTATAACAGTGTGTACAAGGGTATCAACCTCGCGCCAAGCATCGCCTGGAATCACGATGTATCCGGTGTGTCCCCCGGTCCTGGCGGAAATTTCCTCGAGGGCAGAAAGGCATATACCCTTGGTTTAACAGCCACTTACCAGTCGAGCTGGGAGGCTCAACTGAAGTTTACGAACTTTTTCGGTGCTGAACGGTATAACCAGATACACGATCGCGATTTCATTTCGCTCGTGCTTAAGTACTCGTTCTAACCCCAGGAGATTGCATGATGCTTGGAAAAGCAAAGACTAGTCTTGCCGGTGTAGCGGCACTGTTGATCCTCGCGGGACCGGCAACGGCGAAGTTGCCACCCGACCAGATCGCCCGCCTTGGCGGCGCCGAGCTTACACCCGTGGGTGCAGAGCGTGCGGGCAATGCCGACGGCACCATCCCGGAATGGACCGGTGGCATCAAGTCGGCGCAGGAGGCCGGCTTTCCCGACTTCAAGTCCGGCGGTCATCACCCTGACCCCTTCGCCAGCGACAAGGTGCTGTTTACGGTCACCAAGGCGAACATGGCCCAGTATGCAGACAAGCTGACCGAGGGTCACAAGGCGATGCTGCAGGCCTACGACTCATTCAAGATGAATGTCTACCCCTCGCGCAGGAGTGCGGCATTCCCGCAGTGGTTCTACGACGTGACCAAGCAGGTCGCAGCAACGGCAGAGCTCGCCGAGGGCGGCAATGGGGTGAAAGGCGCAGTGCGCGGCCTGCCGTTTCCGATCCCCTCCAGCGGCGTCGAAGTTATCTGGAACCATATCCTGCGTTACCGCACTGTCAACGCCCAACGCAATATCGGCCAGGCGGCCGTAACGCGGGGCGGCGACTACACACTGGTCAAGTTCGAAGATGAGTTCAAGGGGCTGTATTTCGAGCCCGGGATGACAGAGGAGGGCCTTAACAACGTCATCCTCTATTTCAAGCAAAAAATTACCGCGCCTGCGAGACTCGCAGGGCAGATCCTGCTGGTCCACGAGACGCTTGATCAGACCAAGGAAATTCGCAAGGCCTGGCTGTATAACCCCGGCCAGAGACGTGTCCGTCGCGCGCCCAACGTAGCTTTCGATAATCCGCGCGACGGTTCCGATGGTCTGGCGACCAGTGATCAGTTCGACATGTATAACGGCAGCCCGGAGCGCTACAACTGGAAGCTGGTCGGCAAGAAAGAGATTTACGTGCCGTACAACAATTACAAGCTGCACAGCAACAGCTTGAAATACGACCAGATCATTACGCCTCTGCATATCAACCAGGACCTGGCGCGCTACGAGTTGCACAGGGTCTGGGTTGTGGACGCCACCCTGAAGGATGGCACACGCCACATTTACAAGCGCAGGACCTTCTACATAGACGAGGACAGCTGGCAAATCCTGGTGATGGATCAGTATGACAACCGCGATCAGTTGTGGCGCGTATCAGAGGGCTTCGTGATCAATTATTACGACGAGCCCAACTTATGGACTACGCTGGAATCGCATGTCGATCTGCAGTCCGGACGCTACGTTGTCCTGGGATTAAATAACGAAGAATCCTTTACCTACGATTTCAGTCCCAAGCTCTCGCTGGCGGATTTTACGCCGGCTGCACTGCGTCGGGCAGGAACGCGATAAGATAAAAAACTCACCAGGTCGGCCCGTTCCCGGAGGGCTGCCTGGCCATAATCTAGCCGGCTTGCCGGCGCAAGCGGGGACCGCGAATGGGGCGACGTCCGTCCGTTTACAAGATACTTGGGACCCTGGCTGTCTTTGCAGCCCAGGGTCTCATTGTTTCTGCGGCAATCGCTCAGGACGACGCCGACCCGACGACCCTTTGGTCGATAATTGCGCCGCTGGCGCCCCAATCTCTTGTGCTCGACGGCGCCAGAATCGCCAACAAGCTGGTAGTCGTCGGTGAGCGGGGTCATATTCTGATCAGCGATGACGGCGGGCAGAACTGGCAACAAGTTTCCGTACCCACGCGCGCCACACTGACGGGCGTCTACTTTCATGACGCGGAGCGTGGCTGGGCTGTCGGGCACGACGCCGTCATTCTAAGAACCGGCGATGGCGGGCAGAACTGGGAGCGTGTGCACTTTGCGCCTGACGAAGAGCGTCCGCTGCTCGATATCTGGTTCGAAGACGACCAGCATGGCATTGCAACAGGCGCCTACGGATATTTTCTGGAGACATTTGACGGCGGGGCCAGCTGGGAGGATCGGTTTTTCGAAGCCCTGGACCCGGATGCAGAAGACGAAGAGCAAGATGCCGCGGAAGACATGGAGATTACTTCGGCCGTCGAAATGATGGAGTTTCTGGATGATGAAGATCCGGTCAGCGATCTTCATTTGAACGACATTCGGGCGGCGGCTGACGGGACCTTATACATCGCCGCTGAGGCTGGACACATTTTTAGATCTGACGATTCAGGAAATACCTGGCGAATGATGCCATCGCCTTATGAAGGGTCTTTTTACGGCACGCTGCCTCTGGGCGACGGCCAGTTGCTGTTGTTCGGTTTACGCGGCAACCTGTTTTTTTCAGCTGACCGCGGAGAGAGCTGGGCCGACGTAGACGCTGGTACTGACGCGATCCTCATGGGCGGGACGCAGCTCGCAGACGGCAGCGCTGTGGTCGCGGGGCTGGGCGGTACTTTGCTCGTGGCAAGTCCGATCAGCGAATCTGCGGCGCCGGAATTTACCCTGGTTCAGCAAGAAGACCGCAAGGCGATCGCCACCGTCATCCAGAATGCGGCTGGTGACCTGATACTTATCGGCGAGGATGGCGTGAAGAAACTGCTTGAGTCCGAGTACCTGGTCGGCACCGCAGGCAACTGACCGGCAAGAGACTGCAAATGGCAAAGCAAACACTGGTAAACCGATTCGAAGATCTGATTTTCAATAATCGGCGCAAGATCATTGCCGTGTTTGCGGCGATTACCGTGGTCATGATCTATTCGGCGATTACCGGTTTCCGCATCGATACCAGTTTTACCAAGAGCATTCCCGTTGAACACGAGTATATGCAGACCTATCTGCAATACCGTGATCAATTTGGTGGCGCCAACCGGGTTCTGGTTGCGCTGGTCGCGCGCGACGGCAATATCTATACGCCGGAGTTTATGCGTACCCTGAAGGCCGCTACCGATGAGGTCTTTTTCATCTCAGGTGTCGACAGAACGCGAGTCACCTCGCTATTCACACCGAATGTCCGCTTTACGGAAGTCACGGCGGAGGGCATCGCGGCGGGCAACGTGGTGCCTGCAGATTTCCGCCCGACACCGGAAGGTATCGAGCAGATTCGCAAGAATGTGCTCAAGGCAGGGATCGTCGGCCGCCTGGTAGCGAACGATTTCTCCGGGGCCATCATCAGCGCTGAATTGATGGAAGTCGACCCGGTAACTGGCAAGCCGCTGGATTACATTGCCGTGGCGGCCGAGCTGGAGACCAAGATTCGCGATGTCTTCGAGTCCGAATCTGTTGAAGTGAATATCGACAGCCAGTTCTCTGGCGTCGATGTGCATATGATCGGCTTTGTCAAAGCCATCGGCGACATCTCCAACGGTGCGCAGATGGTCGTGGTGTTCTTTGGCGTTGCCTTCGTAATCACCGCGCTGTTCGTCGGTTTCTACACCCATTCATGGCGGCTAACCCTGATTCCTGTTTTGTGCGCGCTGGTGGCCGTGATCTGGCAGCTGGGCATCTTGTTTATGCTTGGCTTTGGCATTGACCCGCTGGGCATACTGGTGCCGTTCCTGGTGTTCGCCATCGGGGTCAGCCACGGCGTGCAGATGATCAGCGCGATCCGCGCGGAAGTGTTCAAGGGCAAGAACGGCAAGGAGGCCGCGCGAAGCGCCTTTGAACGTTTGCTGGTACCGGGTGGCCTCGCCTTGGCCAGCGACACGATCGGCTTTATTACGATACTCCTGATCAAAATCCAGGCGATTCAGGAAATGGCCATAACGGCGAGCATCGGGGTCGGAATTATCGTGCTGACCAACCTCATCCTGGTGCCGGTGCTGCTCAGCTTTATCCGCTATGACGAGGAATACCGGCTGCGGCTCATTCATGCATCAAAGAAATTTGAGCCAATCTGGCAACGTCTGACCTGGGCAACCGACCGCGATCACGCCAAATACATCATAGCCGTGGCCCTGGTCCTGCTGGGTTTTGGCCTGTGGAAGGGCACCGGAGTAAAAATAGGCGATCTGCATCCCGGTGTTCCGGAGCTGCGTGAAAATTCGCGCTATAACATCGACAGCCGGCTGATAACCGAGAGATTCTCCATCGGCGTTGATGTAATTTCGGTGATTGTCGAGGCACCCAAGGACGGCTGCATCGACTACGAAGTGATGAAAGCAATCGACGATTTTACCTGGTATATGAGCAATGTGCCGGGTGTGCAGAGCGCGATTTCATTGCCGGTAGTCAGCAAGGTGGTGCACGCTGGATGGAACGAAGGTTCCCTCAAGTGGCGGGTGATTCCACGCAATACCTCGGTACTGGTGCAGGTAACCACCTATGTGCCCACCAGCAGCGGGCTGCTCAACGCGGACTGCAGCGTGATGCCGGTGCACATGTTTACTTCTGATCACAAGGCGACCACCATCGAGAAGATCGTGGCGGAAGTGAAGGCTTACCGGCAAGAGCACGGAACCGACAAGGTCAAGTTCCGGCTGGCGACCGGCGGCGTCGGTGTCATGGCGGCAACCAACGAGGACGTGCAGGCTGCGCAATTCCCGATTCTTGTCGGCGTCTTTTCGGTCGTGATTCTCTTGTGCTGGATCGCGTTCGGCAAGTTCAAAGGCATGCTGTGTATCGTATTGCCGCTGGCCCTCGTTTCGATACTCGCCTATGCGCTCATGACCATGCTCGAAATCGGGCTCAAGGTGTCGACCTTACCGGTGGTCGCCCTGGGAGTGGGGGTCGGCGTGGACTATGGCATCTACATCTATGCCCGCTTCAGGCATCTTCTTAAGCAGGGCGAGCTGTCCGTAGAAGAGGCATACCTCAAGACACTGCGCATCTCGGGTAACGGGGTCCTGGTCACCGGCATCACCCTGGCGGTAGGCGTAGGCACCTGGATTTTCTCGCCGCTCAAGTTCCAGGCGGATATGGGCATTCTTCTGACGTTCATGTTCCTGGTGAACATGATCGGTGCCATCATTCTGCTGCCAGCTCTGGCCAGCATGCTGTTAATTCGCAAGGATCACGGGCCCAGGCCATAAGAAATCACCGGTCAACCGTGCCCGGGTGCCGCCTGCCAAGGTCGTTGTGAGATGTTCGCCCCGCTGATTCGTAAGACGCCAAAGATTCTGCTGGGCGTTGCCGGCCTGATAGCCGCGCTGCTGCTGGCAGCGCTGCTGCTGCTGCGCGGCAGCCTGCCACTGATCGAGGGCGAGTTCGAGCTTGCCGGCCTGCGGGCACCGGTGAAGGTCGAGCGGGACGCCCACGGGCGGGCAGTGATCACGGCGGCAAATTTGAGCGATCTGGCTCGGGCGCTCGGGTTCGTGCACGCCCAGGACCGGTTTTTCCAAATGGATATGTCACGGCGTTCCGCGGCTGGCGAGCTGAGTGAAGTGCTCGGTCGGGGTCCACTGGAGCTGGACCGGGCAAGGCGCATGCACAGGCTGCGCAGTCTGGCGCGGCAACGAGTGGCCAGCCTGACGCAAGATGAACGCGCGCTGCTGGAGGTTTATGCCGCGGGCGTCAATGCCGGACTGAATGGCCTTCATTCGCGTCCTTTCGAGTATTGGTTGCTGGGTGTCAGACCCGCAGCCTGGCTGCCCGAGGACCTGCTGCTGGTCGTCTACACGATGTTCTTCGAACTTACCGACGAGTTGGCGCGGCGTGATGCCATGCTGACGGCGATGAGCGCAGTATATCCGCAGGAATATTTCGAGTTTCTCGCGCAGGATGGCAGCCCCTGGGACGCGCCGGTTATTGGCAGTGCTCGCGAGCCGCTACCGGTTCCGGCGCCCAGCGAGTACACGCTGCCGCAGACCATCGGTGAGGAGGTAGCGGCCCGGGCGGGTAGTGCGGCGCCGCGTGATGAAATTGCCGGGCCACCGTTACCGGGCAGCAATAACTGGGCGCTGCATGGCTCCCGTACTGCCAGCGGTGCGGCCCTGCTCGCCAATGATATGCACCTTGGGCTGCGACTGCCCAACACCTGGTATCACGTGCGTCTGGTAATTCGCGACCCGGTAACCGGCGAGGCGTCGCTGGATGCAACGGGGGTGAGCTTGCCTGGCACCTTCGGGGTGATCGTCGGCAGCAACGGGTCCATCGCCTGGGGATTTACCAACAGCTATGGAGACTGGTCGGATCGCGTTCTGGTGGACGTGGATCCCGACAACCCTGAGCGCTACCGGGTTGCCGACGGCTTCGAAGCCTTCAGCGAGTTCGAAGAGACCATTGCCATCAAGGGCGCAGATCCGGTGAAGGAGACCTACCGCTGGACCCGCTGGGGTCCGGTGCTGGGCGAGGACCATCTCGGCCGCTTGCACGCGCTCAAATGGCTGGCTCACGAACCCGAGGCCGTTAATTCGAAAATAATTGAGTTCTCTGCGGTTACCGGCGTCACCGAAGCGTTGGTGTTGGCCAACCAGGTCGGTGGTCCCCCGCAAAACTTCGTGGTGGCGGACCGCAAAGGCAATATAGGCTGGACAATCATGGGCAAGATTCCGCGCCGATCGGGGTATGACCCCCGAATGGCAGCTTCCTGGGCCGCTGCAGGAGTGGGCTGGCAGGGCTGGCTGAGCCCTGAGGAGTATCCGCGGCTCGTCAATCCGCCGGGCGGGCAGATCTGGACCGCCAATGCCCGGGTGACCGATGGGGAGTGGCTGCGCCTGATCGGTGATGGCGGTTACGATTTAGGTGCCCGTGCGGGTCAGATACGCGATAGCCTGCGCGCACTCGACGTGGCGTCCGAGCCAGACATGCTCGCCATACAGCTGGATGACCGGGCGCTGTTCCTGGCGCGCTGGCGGGAATTGCTGCTGGCGGTGCTCGATGACGCTGCGTTGTCGCAGAATGCGAGCCGCGCGGAGCTGCGGCAGCTGGTGGCAAACTGGAAGCCCCGGGCGAGTACCGATTCCAGCGGGTTTCGACTGGTGCGCGCCTGGCGTGCATTCATGCTCGAGGACGTGTTCGAAGCACTGACCATCGAAGCGCGGGAAGCAGATCCGTCGCAGTCTTACTTCAGCAACCAGTGGGAGGGCGCCTTGTGGGCCTTGCTCGAGGCACAGCCCGAACACCTGCTGCCGCCGCAATTCGCCAGCTGGCGAGACTGGATGCTGCATGTGGTAGACGTAACCACCCGCTATTTCCTCGAGCGTTACGACGGACCCCTTGAGCAGCGCGTCTGGGGCGAGCGTAACCGGGTGCGCGTGAGCCACCCGTTGTCGCGCTTCGTGCCGCTGATCGGCGACTGGCTTGACATGCCGGAACTGCCCTTGCCGGGTGACAGCAACATGCCCAGAGTACAGTCACCGGGGTTCGGGGCTTCGCAACGCCTGTCGGTGTCACCCGGCAGGGAAGAGGCGGGGTATTTCCACATGCCCGGGGGGCAAAGCGGGCACCCTTTGTCGCCGTTCTACGGGGTCGGTCACGCAGCCTGGGCGCAAGGCGACCCGCTGCCCTTCCTGCCCGGTGCGGCCGAGTATGTGCTGCATTTGTCTACTGGGGGATAGTCACATGAACACGCTCAGAATGGCGCTCGTCGCGCTGCCGGCATTGCTGCTCATCAGTTGCACTGAAAAGCCGCGGACTGGCGCCGAGCTCGTGGTACTGGAGCTGCCATCTGGAGAAAACAGCCTGGCACCGAATTTTGCCCGTACACCCGGCGGCGACATCTTGCTGAGCTGGCTGGAAACAAACGGGGAGGTCAGCCGCCTGGTGTTTTCACGCTGGAGCGAGGGCGCCTGGTCACCGACCCGGACCATCGCGCAAGGGCAGAACTGGTTCGTTAACTGGGCCGATTTTCCGGCCATGCTGGCGCTGGACGAAGACAGGCTGGTGGCGCACTGGCTGGTGCGCAGTGGCCCGGGGACCTATGCCTATGACGTGCATACGGGTCGTTCCAGCGACGGCGGCAAAACCTGGCGTGCGCTGGGTCCGGTCCACGACGACAACACCGAGACCGAGCACGGCTTTGTGGCCTTCTATCCGCATCTTGATGACGCTGGCGAGCGTCAGGCTGCCCTGGTGTGGCTGGATGGGCGCAAAATGCAGGCGCATGCTGGTGACAGACACGACAGTGATATCTCGGAAGGAATGACTCTGCGCCATGCACGGCTGCACGCGGATGGTTCGCGATCGGAAGAAATTGAACTCGATGCCTTGGCCTGCGATTGCTGCCAGACCGCGGCTGCTGCGGTCGGTGACGAGGTGTTAGTGGCATACCGCGATCGCAGCGAGAGTGAAATCCGGGATATCAGAATACTGCGCCGGACATCGGGTGCCTGGCAGGACCACGGCTACGTTAATGAAGATGGCTGGGAGATACCCGGTTGCCCGGTAAACGGGCCTGCCCTGGTCGCTGATGACCGCAAGGTGGCGATTGCCTGGTTTACTGCTGCTGACGGCCAGCCCGTTGTCAAGGCGGGCTTCTCGACCGATGGCGGGCAGGCTTTTACAACCCGGGAAATTGCCCGCGGTGACGTGCTCGGCCGGGTCGATGTGGCCTTGCTCAGCGAATCTGTTGCCGTGACCTGGCTTGCCAGTGCTGCGCAGGGCGCTGCCATATATCTGCAACTATTGAGTTTTGACGGGCGGCCGCTCGGAGATCCGCTGCCGCTGATTGGCACCGAGGCCAGTCGCGGTTCGGGGTTTCCACAGCTGGTCAGCCATGGTGATGAACTGCTGCTCGCCTGGACGCGCGTAGAGGGCAAGACGCGCCGGGTGCATGCGGCGCGGGTTGTGCTCAGCTCTCGCTAAGGGATTCCTGCATAAGTTGTTCAAGGTCGGCGAGCACCTGGGCGGAATGCGCATCCGGGTTTACATTGCTGTAGTGCACGGCGATCTTGCCCGCGGGCGAGATCACAAAGGTCTGACGTTTGGCCATTTTTATCAGGCCGAAGTTACGCAGGACCCCATAGGCAAGTGCCGTTTCCTGCTGCGCGTCAGACAGCAGCGGGAATGGCAGGTGGTACTTGTCGGCAAATTCCTTTTGTGATTTTACATCATCGAGGCTCACGCCCAGGATGCGCGCACCCATTTTCCGGAATTTGAAAATGTCGTCGCGAAACGCACAAGCCTCGGTTGTGCAGCCTGGTGTGTCGGCTTTCGGGTAAAAAAACATCACCACCCACTGGCCTTGATAATCCTCGAGGCTGTGCCACTTGTTGTTCTGGTCCTGCAATCTGAAGGCAGGCGCCGCCTGGCCAACAGTGGGTTGAGCGTCGACTGCCAAAGCCCCGGTGGCAAGCAAAGCGAGACATGTGGCGAGCATTATCCTCATCAGAGATTCACCTTCTGCTGTTCTATTTGCTTCGATGCAACATGATAGTCGACCGCGGCCCCGCAGGGAAATTCCCGCGTATGAAAGCGTGACGGCGTCGCTGGCCCTGCCCGGGTCGATGCAATACGATTACTGGCTATGGCTGGCGAGTCGCTGAGACATCCGCGGATCGGCCTGGTTCTGCCGGGCGGCGGTGCCCGTGGCGCCTATCAGGTAGGCGTCATGCGGGCGATCGCCGAGCTGCTGCCGGGGGGTTCGCCGAATCCTTTCCCGATTATCACCGGCATGTCGGCAGGTGCCATCAACGCGACGGTTCTGGCCAGTAATGCTCTGCGTTTTCAGGCAGGTGTCCGGCGCCTCAATACAGTCTGGAGCAATTTCAAGATAGAGCAGGTCTATCGCTCGGATGCCCGCACCATGCTCAAGACATCATTGCATTGGCTGCTGACCCTGAGCACCGGTGGGATGGGAACCAGAAACCCACGTTCATTGCTCAACAACGCGCCCTTGCGTGACCTGCTGGCGGGGCACATACATTTCGGTGGCATCCAGCGCGCGGTGGAATCGGGCGCGCTGCACGCCCTGGCCGTAACGGCCTCAGGTTACAACAGTGCCCGTGCTGTCTCATTCTTCGAAGGCAGCCCCAACATCCCGCCGTGGATTCGTGCGCGCCGCGAAGGGCGTCCTGCCAGAATCGAGATCGACCACCTGATGGCTTCGGTTGCCGTGCCATTTATTTTCCCGCCGGCGCGGGTGGGTGATGAATACTTTGGCGACGGCGCGATCCGGGAATCGGCGCCCTTGTCGGCGGCAGTGCACCTTGGTGCAGACCGCCTGCTGGTGGTAGGCGTGCGTGATGAAGGCGGGCGTGAAAACGGTGAGTCGGCAACGCCGGAATACCCGAGCTTTGGCCAGATCGCGGGTTACATGCTGGATACGATTTTTCTCGATGGCCTGTACGCCGATCTCGAACGATTGACGAGGATCAACCGTATCGTTTCTCAATTCCCCCCTGGCACGCTGGCAAAGTCCGGTGATGAAAGCCTGAAGCGAATCGACACCATGATCATCGTGCCGAGTGAGGATATTCGTAACATTGCGCAAAAGCACGCCAGCGAATTTCCGCGCGCGGTGCGCTTGCTGTTAAGGGGCCTCGGCGCATTCAATGCCAGTGGCCGGCAGTTGATCAGTTATCTGTTGTTTGAAAAAGCCTACTGCCGGGAACTCATCGAGCTCGGCTACCGTGATGCAATGGCCCGCAAGGAACACCTCGTGCCATTTATCACCGGGGAACCGGTGGAAGTGCTGGACGCACCGCGTCACCTGGAAGCCTCACTCAGCAGCTGACGGCTCAGACCAGCACCGCAGCACCCAGGCCAAGGAACGCGAAGAACCCGACTACATCCGTCACGGTGGTGAGAATTACGTTGCCGGCCAGGGCCGGATCCACTCCAGCCCGTTTGAGCAGCAGAGGAATGGCCACGCCCGAAATGGCAGCCACGAACAGGTTGATGGCGATTGCCAGTGCGATCACCGCGCCGATTTGCCAGCTGCGAAACCAAAGCATCACGACCGCAGCGATCACCAAAGCCCAGACCAGGCCATTGAGCAGGCCTACCGCGATTTCCTTGCCCATCATCCAGCGGGCATTGGATTTTTCCACCTGGCCAAGTGCGAGACCGCGAATCATCAAAGTAAGTGTCTGGCCGCCCGCAATGCCTCCCATGCTCGCCACCACGGGCATCAATACGGCCAGGGCGACGATCTTGTCGATGGTCGCCTCGAACAGCCCGACGACCCCGGCTGCGATAAACGCGGTTGCGAGGTTAACGCCAAGCCAAATGGCACGTCGGCGCGCACTGGTCACCACCGGCGCGAAAATGTCGTCGTCTTCGTCGAGGCCTGCCATGCTCATTAGAGAGTGCTCAGCCTCCTCACGGATGACGTCGACCACATCGTCGATAGTGATGCGACCGAGCAGGCGATTGTCGTCATCGACGACCGGCGCAGATACCAGGTCGCGGTCTTCGAACAGCTTGGTGACCTCCGATGCCGCTACATTTGCATTGATGCCCTCAATCTCGGTGCTCATGAGTTCCGCCACTGTTGCCTGAGGGTCCTTGACCAGCAAGTCGGTCAGCCCCAGTCCCCCCAGGTACTGTTCGTAGCGGTTGACCACGAACAACATGTCGGTCTTGGCCGGCAGATTGCCGCGCAAGCGCAGGTAACGCTGTACGACATCCAGCGTGACATCGGGTCGTAGCGTGACAGTGTCGGTATTCATCAGGCCGCCGGCACTGTCTTCCGGATAGGCAAGCACCGACTCGAGCCGTTCACGATCCTGCTCGTCCATGGCCCTGAGGACCTGGCGTATGACGGCTTCCGGAAGGTCTTCGAAGAGGTCGGCAAGGTCATCGACTTCCATGTCTCCCGTGGCCGCTACCAGCGCCTCGGGCTCCATATCGTCGATCAGGCCTGCACGTACTTCGTCGTTGACTTCGAGCAGTACTTCGCCGCCGGCTTCGGATCCGACCATTTGCCAAACAATTGCACGTTCGGCGGGTGGCAACGATTCCAGCAACAAGCCAAGCTCAGCCGGATGCAGCGAATCCAGCATGCGCACGACACCACGTATCGCGCCGCTTTCCAGCGCGCTGCGCACCGTTTGCAGACGAGTTTCTTTTAACTCTTCAGCGACTGCACTCATGACTGCTCACTCGCCCGTTCGATGGTGGAGCCGAGTGTAGTGGGTTTATTCGGCAGGGTCTATTGCAAGAATGTAATGTGCGCGCTCAGTGCCGGGACAGCTCGCCATGGCGGACCAGCACGCCGGGATAGTCTTCGCGAAACCGATCTGCGAGTTGCTCGGCAATGTACACAGACCGATGTCTGCCTCCCGTGCAACCGATGGCGACGGTCAGATAACTTCGGTCTGCATCCCTGATGGCAGCCAACCAGCGAATGAGAAAGGCGCTGATATCCTCGATCATCCGCACCACCATTTCATGGCTTGAGAGAAACTCCGCGACCGCTGCATCCTGGCCGGTGCCTGGCCGCAATGCTGCCTCCCAATAGGGGTTGGGGAGGCAGCGCACGTCGAAGACGAAATCGGCGTTATCGGGAATTCCATGCTTGAAGCCAAACGACTCGAACAGCAATGAGAATTTTCCGGCGTCCCGTCCGCTTACCCGTGCGCGGATCAGTTCCCGCAGCTCGTGCACCGTGGTGCTGGTGGTATCTATGACCAGGTCCGCCGCCTCGCTGACGGGTGCCAGCAGACGCCTTTCCTCGGCCAGCGCATCGCGCAGGCTGCCGGCGGAATCACTCAGCGGATGTCGACGACGGGTTTCGCTGTAGCGCTTGACCAGGGTGTTTTCGTCGGCATACAGGAACAGAATCTCACATGGCACGCCCTCGCGACGCAAGGTGTCAACCGAATCCGGGAGCGCACTGATATCCGGCGCCCTGTTGCGGGCATCGACGCCCACCGCAATTTGCTGGGTCATTTCCTCGCCGCCGCTCAGCGTGAGGTCTACGAAGGACCGCAAAAGGGCGGCCGGGATGTTGTCGACGCAGTAATAGCCGATATCTTCGAGCATGTGCAGTGCCACGCTCTTGCCCGCGCCTGACAAGCCGCTGACCAGAATCAGTTTCAACCTGATTGGCCCGGATTATTCTTCAACATCGCCGGATGCCGCTGCCGTCTGTTCGCTAGCGGGTGGTGTATAACCCGCCAGGGTTTCGAACAGTGCCCGGCTGCCATTGACCTGATCCAGCATTCTGACCAGGTCCTTATTAGCCAGCACCCTGGCGGTTTCAGCGACGTTTTCGAAATGGTCCTGCTCGTCGTCATCAGGAACCGCTATGGCAAAAATCAGCCGCACGGGTTTGCCATCCCGGGCACCGAAATCAACGGCTTCGTTAAGTTTCAGGAATGCGCCGGTCGCGGCGTCGAGATCCGCGACCTTGCCATGTGGAATCGCAATCCCGTCGCCCAGTCCGGTATTGCCGATACGTTCCCGATCCAGCAAAGCCTCGAAAATATCCGCCGGGGAAAGGTCTTCGTACGCCCCGGCAATGAGTTCACTGAGGATTTCGAGGGCATGCTTCTTGCTGCGGGCTTCGACGTTATTCAGTACCCGCGCAGGTTCGAGCAGAGTGGCCAGGCTCATAATCGGACTCGAGACGCCTCAGTTGAATTTTTCTTTAAGTGCGTCGCGCGCATGATGCGCTTTCAGTTTTTCCTTATGTCTCTTGACCTGGCGATTCAGCTTATCCACGAGGCCGTCGATAGCTGCATACATATCTTCTTCAACCGCATCGGCATAAATATTGCCGCCGCTTACATGGATGGTGGCTTCTGCCTTGTGGCGCAACTTTTCCACTGTCAATATCACGTGTGCGTCCGTTACATTGCCAAAATGCCGTTCCACTTTTTCGATCTTGGTAGTTACGTAATCGCGCAATGCCGGCGTGATATCGACATGGTGTCCGGTGAGGTTAAATTGCATGGTTATCTCCTTTGTTTTCTAGTGCCTCAATGCGAGGCGTTTTCTTTCACTGGAGGAGGGGATTGACATGGATTCCCGATACTTGGCCACCGTTCTCCGGGCAACGTTAATGCCGTCGTCAGCAAGTATCGTGGCAATCTTGTTATCGCTCAGCGGCTTACCGGGATCCTCGTTGGAAATCAGTTTCTTGATCATCGCCCGGATCGCCGTAGAGGAGACTTCTTCTCCTTCACCGCCACCGCCTACATGGCTGGAAAAGAAGTAACGAAACTCGAAAATCCCCCGCGGCGTGTGCATGTATTTGCCCGTGGTCACGCGCGAAATCGTCGATTCATGCATGTCCACTGCTGTGGCGATATCCTTGAGGATCATCGGGCGCATGGCTTCCTCGCCCTTTTCGAAAAACTCATGCTGACGCTCCACGATATTCGCGGCAACCTTGAGAACCGTCTCATTGCGGATCTCCAGGCTGCGCACCAGCCAGCGCGCCTCCTGCAGCTGCGTTTTCAAGATAGCGTGGTCGCTGGTCCGTGACACCAGCCCCGCGTAACTCTGGTTGACGCGAAGTTCCGGCACAATTGAACCGTTGATTTCGACGATCCAGCGGCCATCGATATTACGAACGAATACATCGGGAATTACATATTCTGAATCGCCATCGTGCACCGAGGATCCTGGCCGGGGGTGGAGCGAGCGAACCAGCAGCAGTGCTTCGTGAAATTCGTCCTCGGAACAATGAAACCGTCGCCGCAGGCTTGCAAAGCGTTGCGCACCCAGTTCGTCCAGACCCTCGCGAATAAGCCGCCGCGCAAGTTCCAGCCCGGGGGTTGTTTCGTCCAGCTGATCAAGTTGAATCTCGAGGCACTCGGCGACATCGCGACTGGCCACTCCGGCGGGATCAAATTGCTGGATGCGTAGCAATACCGCTTCCAGTTCATCATCGTTTGCCTCAATTTCCGGTTTGAGTACTTCGCTCAGGCTGGCGAGTTCGTCTTCCAGGTAACCGTCGTCATTGATCGCGTCGATGATCGCCCGACCGATTGCAAATTCGCGTTGGTCAAAACGTTCCATTTGCAATTGCCAAAGCAGGTGTTCCTGCAGTGTCTGGCCGGCGCGCGGGGCAAAGTCCTGGCTGACCGGCCCGCGGTGCTCGCTGCTGCGCGGTCCGGAATTACTCGACCAGTTCGTTTCGGGGATCGGCAGCGTCGCAGTATCGCCCCAGGTCACTTCGACTTCGCTGGCCTGGCGGGCTTCCGCTGCGGACTCCTCTTCCGGGCTCGCCTCGGTACCGCCCTGCTCCATTGATTCCTCAACGGCCTCCAGCATGACGTTTTCTTCCAGCGCTTCCTGAATTTCGGATTGCAGATCTATAACCGGCAGCTGCAGCAGGCGGATGGCCTGCTGCAATTGCGGTGTCATGGTCAGTTGCTGACCAATCTTGAGTTGCAGAGAAGGTTTCAACATGCGTTGCGGTCTCCCTGCAAGGATAACCTCTGGGCGGCGGGATCCGGGCGCGCCAACGGGCCCGAATCGCCGCAAGCGTGATTGACGCGCCGCAAAAAGCACGGCTGCCGGGCCTGCACGCAGGCGATCAAGGTGGGCATATACCTATTTATAGTCGAAATCCCTCACCCAGGTACACTTCCCTGACGCGCTTGTTGGAGAGCAGGTGATCTGGCGAGCCGGCGGCGATGACCTGGCCGTCGCTGAGTATGTACGCCCTGCTGCAAATCCCCAGTGTTTCCCGGACGTTATGGTCGGTAATCAGAATCCCGATGTCACGTGCGGTGAGTTGCGCAATGATGCGCTGGATATCCAGTACCGAAATCGGATCGACGCCTGCAAAGGGCTCGTCGAGCAAGATGAAATCCGGGTCGGCGGCCAGGGCACGCGCGATCTCCACGCGGCGGCGTTCACCGCCCGACAGGCTCATGCCGAGACTGTTGCGAATATGCGTTATGTGAAGTTCTTCGAGCAGTTGTTCGAGGATTTCTTCTCTCTGTGCGCGGGCCAGCCCGGCCCGTGTCTCGAGGATGGCCTGGATGTTTTCAGATACGCTGAGCTTCCTGAAAACCGAGGCTTCCTGGGGCAGGTAGCCGACGCCAAGCCGGGCGCGGCCATGCATGGGCAGGCGCGTGATCTCGCGTTCGTCCAGAATGATGCTGCCGCCGTCGCAGGGCACCAGCCCTACGATCATGTAAAAACAGGTCGTTTTGCCGGCGCCATTGGGGCCCAGCAAGCCGACGGCTTCGCCACTGCTGACTTCAAGGGAAACGTCCTTGACGACCGCACGCGACTTGAACTGCTTGCGTATGTTCCTGGCCCTCAGAGTGCTCATTTATCCGGCTTTTCCCCTGGCAACTTGATCTCCTGGTCCTCGTCGGGGGTGATGGTGATCTGCACCCGCTGGCCACCGGCTTCGTCAGACGTCGCCAGCACCCGTTGCTCGGCGATGTTGTAAGCGATGGTCTCGCCGAGAATCTCATTCTTGCCTTCCTTAAGCCAGGCACTGCCGCTCATTCTGATCAATTGGCTGGCAAGGTCATATTCCATCACCCTGGCGCGGCCTCTTACAGGTTCTGGCAGATCGGTTCGCCTTTGTTCGAAGGCTGCGGGCTGCCCCACGATCCGCGCATTTCTCAGGTCATGATTGATGAATCGCAGCGTGGCGGTTTGTGCTTCCAGACGTTCGCGAGCGCCGGTAATGACCACGTCACCGGAAAACACCCACTCCGCATTGCCAAAATCGAGTTCCGATGAGCGTGCCTGGTTGGCACGAATGGTCAGTTCACCCTGGCGAATGCTGACCTTGCTGAATACCATGACGTTGTTCTTGCGATCAAATTCAGAGCTATCCGCGTCCAGTGAGATGGGCAGCCCGGGGCCTGCAAGTTGCCCGGCGGACACCGCCGGCAGCGTCGCGAGCACCACCAGTGCCAGCACCTTCGCGAGATCAGGGATTGAATCGACCACTGACATTGGCATTTAGCTTCAATACTTCCCGGTTGAGATCAGCTTCCATGCCCTGGGCGGTGAGGACCACGCCAGGACGAGTAATACGAACGGCATCCGCCGTACTGGCAAATTGCCGACGCGGCTGAAAATCAAGTACGCTGGTTTCAATCAAGAATTGCCCTTTGTCCTCGGGATTCTCACTGCGTAGCCGCACCTCTCCAACGAGCTGAATATTCGCGCCCTGCCCGTCGATGCTGCCTCCTTGTGCTGTTGCCGACCATGCCATCTGCGTACCGTCGTTGTAACGAATCCTGACCGCGGTCAGCGCCACCCGGTCTTCGCCGGGCAGATGGCGAATATCGTCGGCCTCGATTCGATATAACAGGTCGCCGCCATCGCCGGTACCAAGAATTGCCGCGTCTTTGAGATAATAACCGGGCAAGTCGGCGCTGTCCTGACGCGCTGATTGTACCTGCTCGGATGTGCTCCTGATCAGCAGCCAGCTGCCGGCCGCCGCAGCCAGCAAAATCATCGTGCCGAGAATGCCACGCGGGCTCAAGCGCGCCCCGGACTGCGCGCGTCGAGTAGCAGGTCGCAGACTTCGCGCACAGCGCCCTCGCCACCCGGCCTGCTCGTCACGAAGTCGGCGTGCTCGCGAACTTTGCTGGCGGCGTTGGCGACGGCGATACCAAGACCCGCGGCGAGAATGACCGGCAGATCGGGCAAGTCATCACCTGTGAATGCGGTTGCGTGCGCGGCAATACCTGTAGCTGAAAGTATCTGCTCAAACACCGGTAACTTGTCCTCGTGACCCTGGTAAACATATTGGACGCCGAGAGCCGCCGCGCGTTCCGCCACCACCGCAGATTGCCGCCCTGAAAGAAAGGCAACTTCCACACCTGCCTGCATCAGGCGTTTCAGACCGAGGCCGTCGCTGGCGTGGAACACTTTCATTTCTTCGCCGCCGGGCATCAGGTACAGGCGTCCGTCGGTCATTACGCCGTCCACGTCAAAAACCGCCAGCCGAATACGGGCCGCGAGATCTTTCGGCGCCACCCTCACATCACCCCCGCACGCAACAGGTCATGGATATTCAATGCCCCCACCAGCTTGTCGTCATCGTCCAGCACCAGCAGGGCCGTGATCTTGTGGGTCTCCATCAAGTTGACTGCCGCGGCGGCCAGCTCAGTGCCGCGAATGGTCTTGCATTTGCGCGTCATCACCTGCGCGACGGGCGTGCTGTGCACATCGACTTGCCGATCGATGCTTCGGCGCAGGTCGCCGTCGGTGTAGATCCCGCAAACATGGTTATCCGCGTCTACCACCGCGGTCATACCGAGACCCTTGCGGCTCATCTCCAGCAAGGCTTCGCTCAGCACTGTGTCCTCATGCACAGATGGCACCTCGTCCCCCTTGTGCATCAGATCCTGAACGTGCAGCAGGAGACGCCGGCCCAGGCTGCCCCCGGGGTGCGACCGCGCAAAATCTTCCTGAGTAAAGCCACGCAGTTTCAGCAGAGTAATTGCCAGGGCGTCGCCCATCGCGATGCTGGCGGTCGTGCTGGCAGTGGGTGCCAGGTTGAGCGGGCAGGCTTCCTCGCCGACGCCTGCGTCCAGGTTGGTATCGGCTTCGCGCGCCAGCGTTGACTGTGCGTTGCCGGTGATCGTGATGACCGGCACACCCAGGCGACGCAACAGCGGAAGGAGCGCTATGATCTCCGAAGTTTCGCCCGAGTTGGAGATGGCCAGAACGACGTCATTGCCGGTAATCATTCCCAGGTCACCATGGCTGGCTTCGCCGGAATGAACGAAAAACGAAGGACTGCCGGTACTGGCAAGCGTTGCCGCGATCTTGCTGCCCACATGCCCGGACTTGCCCATCCCGGTCACCACGATATGGCCAGCGCAATTCAAGCACATGCCAATCGCATCACCGAATTCCTTCCCCAGACGCGGCGCCAGACCGGCTACTGCTGCGGCTTCTGTTTCCAGGACCTCGCGGGCCATGGCAAGCGCAGCATTGTGGTCGAATTTTTTCGTGGCTGAATCGACCATCAGAATCTCAACGAATATTTATCAAAATGAAAAGCTGGTAAGCCACGAAGGCAATGAGCAGGGCAAGCCCTTCAATCCGCGTTATCCGGCCCCTGCCGTGGTAATCCAGTGACATAACGAACAGGACGAGGGTAAGCCCGATCATCAGCGGCACATCCCGGGTCAGGACATGTCGATCCAGGCTAATTGGCGCCAACAATCCTGCCACACCAAGTACTGCCAGCAAATTGTACATGTTTGAGCCGATTACATTGCCAATCGCAAGGTCATGTTCATTGCGAACCGCGGCCGTCAGAGATGCCGCGAGCTCGGGCAGACTGGTGCCGATGGCCACGATCGTGAGGCCGATAATCAGGTCGCTGACGCCCAGGCCCTCGGCGATTCCGACCGCCGCCCAGACCAGGGCCCGGGAGGCGCCCAGCAAGACCAGCAGGCCAATTCCGAGCCAGGTGATCGCTGCGGGCAGGCTGAGGTCGTGACGAATTTCTGCTTCGACTTCCGCGATCATCGGGTCGCTGGCACGGCTGCGAACGCTCAAGTGCACAAGCCAGTACAGCATTCCGCCCAGGCCGGCCAGGAGAAGGAGTCCGTCGAGGCGTCCCACGCGAACATCGAGGAAAGTCAGGGTCGCGCCGAAAGTAACTACCAGCAACATACGCAGCTCGCGGCGCAGGGTTGCCGACCGGATCGTCAGGGGCATGACCAGCGCCGTGGTACCCAGGATCAGGGCGATGTTGGCGATATTTGAGCCGATCGCATTACCGACCGCGAGACCCGGGTTGCCGGTCAGGGCCGCGTTGGCGGAGACCAGGATCTCAGGTGCGGAGGTGCCAAAGCCGACAATGGTCATGCCGATCAGCAAGGGCGACACACCGAGGTTTTCGGCGGTCGCCGAGGCGCCCATAACAAAGCGATCCGCGCCCCACACGAGCAACAGGAAGCCGGCAATGATTGTTAAGCTATAGACCAGCATTGCTTGCGAGCTGAGGCCCCGTGATTATTGGACTGAATGGCCTGCGGCCGATAATCATACACGTTTGACCCCGATGGGCGGGGTCGCCCGCGATGCGCTAGTATGCGCCCTCTGTGCGTGGCAGCAGCCCGCCGCGTGGGCGGCAATGGACCGTAAGTGGATAAACACGATATCGAGCGAATTGTCAGCGCCGGCCTGCCGGGGGCCGAGGTGCTGGTCGAAGGCGACGACGGGGCGCATTTCAAGGCCCGGATCGTCAGTGACGCCTTTACGAACAAGCGCACCCTCGAACGTCACAGGATGGTGTATGCGACGCTCGGAGACGCGGTGGGCAGGGAAGTACACGCCTTGTCGCTCGAGACTCTCACACCGGCGGAAGCCGGCACCGTGACCACAAAGGACTGATGGACAAGCTGCTCATCACGGGCGGCAAGCGCCTCGCCGGTGAAATACGTGCTTCCGGTGCGAAGAATGCTGCATTGCCGATCCTCGCCGGCACCTTGCTCGCCAGTTCACCGGTGCGCATT
>JBFGOQ010000040.1:0-21890 GCA_041565075.1 Gammaproteobacteria bacterium | reverse complement strand
AGGACGCGGTGAGTGAGCCGGATCAGCGCGAGCTGTTCCAGGCCAATGCGTCGGCAACAGAAGCCGGTCTTTACCTGGTACCAAAGGTCATAGAGTGAGTCAATTCAATAACTTGCAGATTGAGTCAGGTGCAGTCTGCCATGCATGAAAGGACTTTGGCGAGCCTGGTCAAGGGTCTCGAAAGCGGCGAATTTTCCAGTGAGGAGCTGACCCGGCATTACCTCGCTCGGATCGAACGGTTCGACGGGGAGCTCAATTGCTTTATCACTGTGACACCCGAGCAAGCGATCGACCAGGCGCAGGCCGCGGATCGCGCTCGCGCCGCGGGTACCGCCGGCCCGCTCGCCGGCAATCCGATCGCCCATAAGGATATTTTCTGCACCCGTGGCGTGCGCACCAGTTGTGGCTCGCGGATGCTGGATAACTTTGAGTCACCGTATGACGCAACCGTGGTCGAAAAGTTGCAAAACTCCGGCGCGGTGATGCTCGGCAAGACCAACATGGACGAATTCGCCATGGGCTCGTCCAACGAAACCAGTTTTTACGGTCCGGTCAGGAATCCATGGGACACCGCGAGAGTGCCAGGCGGTTCTTCCGGCGGGTCTGCAGCGGCAGTGGCGGCCCGGCTGGTGCCGGCGGCGACAGGCACGGATACCGGCGGCTCGATCCGCCAACCGGCCGCCCTGACCGGGATTACCGGCATCAAACCCACTTATGGCAGGGTTTCGCGCTACGGCATGATCGCGTTTGCCTCCAGCCTCGACCAGGGCGGCGTATTGGCCGTGTCGGCTGAGGATTCCGCTATCTTGCTGGCTGCAATGGCCGGTTTCGACCCCCGTGACTCCACGAGCGTCGACAGCGCAGTACCGGATTATGGTGCCCTGTTAGACGGCGATCTCACGGGCATGACCCTTGGATTGCCCCAGGAGTTCATGGGCGATGGCCTGGAAACCGGGGTCCGTGCCTGCCTCGAAGATGCGATGAAAGTCTTGCAAGAACTGGGTGCGAAAATTGTGCCCGTAAGTTTGCCCAACCTGGCGCTGTCGGTTCCGACCTACTATGTTGTGGCGCCGGCCGAATGTTCTTCCAATCTGTCGCGATTCGATGGTGTGCGTTTCGGTTATCGCTGCGAAGACCCCAGCGATCTGGAAGATCTTTACAAGCGTTCCCGCGGCGAGGGCTTTGGTGACGAAGTAAAACGTCGCATCATGACCGGCACTTATGTTTTGTCGGCCGGCTATTACGATGCCTACTACCTGAAAGCGCAGAAAGTCCGGCAGCTCATCAGCGCAGATTTCAAACACAGCTTTGCCAGTGTCGATGCCATCATTGGTCCGACCACGCCGACGCCGGCATTCGAAATAGGCGCCAAAACCGACGATCCCATCACCATGTATTTGAACGATATTTACACGATTGGCGCCAACCTCGCAGGCTTGCCGGCGATGTCCTTGCCGGCCGGATTCGTGGCAGACCTGCCGGTAGGTCTGCAACTGGTCGGCAATTACTTTGACGAGGCGCGCATCCTGAATGGTGCCCACCGGTTCCAACTGGCTACCGACTGGCATGCGCGTGTGCCGACTGCCTTTGCCGGGTGACTGACATGGACTGGGAAGTAGTCATCGGGCTGGAAATTCATGCGCAACTCAGGACCCGCAGCAAGATTTTCTCGGGCGCATCAACCGCCTTCGGCGCCCCGCCAAACAGCCAGGCTTGTGCCGTCGATCTCGGGTATCCAGGCGTGCTGCCGGTCCTCAACGGGGAGGCAGTGCGCATGGCCGTATTGTTTGGCCTGGCAACCGGCTGCACGATTTCGCGCCGCTCGGTGTTTGCGCGCAAGAATTATTTCTACCCGGACTTGCCGAAGGGTTACCAGATCAGCCAGTTTGAGCTGCCTATCGTGCAGGGTGGCAAGGTGGCGATAACGCTGGCAGACGGCACCGAGAAAATCATCGGGCTCACACGTGCGCACCTGGAAGAAGACGCTGGCAAGTCCCTGCATGAAGACTTTCACGGGCTGACCGGCATCGACCTCAATCGGGCCGGCGTACCGCTGCTGGAAATCGTATCCGAGCCCGATATGCGTTCGGCGGGCGAAGCGATCGCCTACATGAAGAAAATTCACACCCTGGTGCGTTACCTGGAAATCTGCGACGGCAACATGCAGGAAGGTTCATTCAGGTGCGATGCCAATGTCTCGATCCGGCCGCGCGGCCAGGCGGAATTTGGCACTCGCGCCGAGCTCAAAAACCTGAATTCTTTCCGCTTCGTTGAAAAGGCGATCAACCTGGAGGTCGAGCGCCAGATTGATGTACTGGAAGGTGGTGGGTCGGTGGTGCAGGAAACTCGTCTTTACGACTCTGATCGCAATGTCACGCGTTCCATGCGCAGCAAGGAAGAAGCCAACGATTATCGCTATTTTCCTGACCCGGACCTGTTGCCCGTGGTGCTGGAGGAATCATATATAGATGGCCTCAGGGCAAAACTACCAGAGCTGCCTGACGCGAAACGCGCGCGCCTGGTCGAGGAGTTTGGCCTGTCGGCTTATGATGCCGACGTACTCACGGCCAGCCGCGAGATGGCCGATTACTTCGAGGCGGTAGTCGCACAACTGGATGACGCCAAGCTGGCGGCTAACTGGGTGATGGGCGAGCTGGCCGGCGCGTTGAACAGGGAAGGGCTGGAGATCACTGACAGCAAAGTCGATGCGCAGCAGCTGTCGGGCCTGCTGGTGCGTATCAAGGACGACACTATCTCCGGCAAGATCGCCAAGGAAGTGTTCGAGGCCATGTGGGAGGGCGAGGGCGATGCCGACGCCGTCATCGAGAAGCGCGGATTGCGCCAGATCACTGACAGCGCGGCGATCGAGGCAATCGTGGACGAAGTGATCGCGGCCAACCCTGCGCAGCTCGAACAGTACCGCGCGGGCAAAGATAAATTGCTTGGCTTCTTTGTGGGCCAGGTGATGAAGCGCACCGCTGGCAAGGCCAATCCCGGCCAGGTCAATCAATTGCTGCGTGACAAGCTGAAAGGCTGAGCGTAATGGCGGACCGCGATTCGATCCACCGTTTCCTGTTCGAAAACTTTCCCGTGCGCGGCGAAATCGTGCACCTGGATGCAACCTGGCAGGCCGTGCTGGAACGTTTTGATTACCCACCGCATATTCGTGCGGTACTTGGCGAATTGATGGCCGCAACAGCCTTGCTGGCTTCGACGCTGAAGTTCAGCGGCATGCTTACCGTGCAGATGCAGGGCAAAGGCCCGCTGCACCTGCTGGTGGTCCAATGTTCCAGTCGCATGGCATTGCGCGGCCTGGCGCGCTGGAACGGGGAGGTACCGGAGGGCCCCTTGTCGACGATGACCGGCGCCGGCCGCCTGGCGATCACCGTAGAATCTCCCGGCGAGGGTCGTCGCTACCAGGGCATCGTGCCGCTGGAAGGCGACACCATTGCGGATTGCCTGCAGAACTATTTCCATGATTCCGTGCAGTTACCCACGCGCCTGTGGACCGCAACGGGAAAACAGGGTGCCAGCGGCCTGCTGCTGCAGCGACTGCCTAAAGAAGTTCAGTACAGCAACGTCGAGAGCGACGACTGGAACCGGGTGCAGATTCTGGCGGATACCATTACGCCCGATGAGCTGCAGAACCTGGATGACGAACAGATTCTGCGACGGCTTTTCAACGAGGACGACATTCGCTTGTTTGAGTCGGCCCCCGTGTCGTTTCGCTGCGGCTGTTCGCGAACCCGGGTCGAGCGCATGTTACGTGCACTTGGGCGCGCAGAAATTGAAGCCATCCTTAAGGACAAAGGTCAGGTCAAGGTCAGGTGCGAGTTCTGCAACAAAGCCGAAGCTTTCGATCCGGTCGACGCCACGCAGTTGTTCAAGGCCGAAGCGCCGCCGCCGGGCTCCGGCAAACTCCACTAGCGGTGACGCTGCTCAGTCCGCGCGTGTAACCGAGACTATCTTAACCGGGGTCTGCGGTACGTCATCATGCGGGCCCTTGCGCCCGGTCGCCACACCCGCAATTTTGTCTACGACGTCCATCCCGCTGCTGACCCTGGCGAACACTGCGTAGCCGAAATCACGCTCTCCATGATCGAGAAACGCATTGTCCCGCAGGTTAATGAAAAATTGTGCAGTGGCGCTGTTGACGTCGTTGGTGCGAGCCATCGCCAGCGTACCGCGCTTGTTGGATAAACCGTTGTCTGCCTCGTTCTTGATCGGACTGTCGGTTTTTTTCTGCTGCATGTCCTCGGTAAATCCACCGCCCTGAATCATGAAGTTCGGGATAACGCGGTGAAAAATCGTGTCGTCGAAAAACCCTTTGTCTGCATAGGCGAAGAAATTCTCGACCGTGACCGGCGCCTCGTCCGCGAACACTTCGATCTCGATATCTCCCAAAGACGTCGCAATTTTCACCATGTCAGCTGCTCCTTTTTGGTCAAAGACGGTCACTTGTGTGCCTTGCCTCCGACCCTTGTTCTCGCCAATAGACCGGCGGCCGCCGGGCGCGGATTGTAGCCCGTATCGCCGGGCGGCCCCACCCGCCCTGGTGCGCAGCTGCTCGCTGGGCACGGTTTGGTCGCCGGGTCGGCCACATAGTGACCGGGAGTAATGGCCGGTATGGCTTCTACTATGTAAAGTAATGCCTTACAAGATATAAACATATCTTTATATTTAAGCTATCATTGCGCCTGGAGTACCAGACCGATGCAGCAGTTCTTAAGTCAGCTTAAAGCGGTTGCCGAGCCCACACGGCTGCGGTTGCTGGCCGTTTGTGCGCGCGGAGAATTGTCCGTGTCGGAGATCACGCGGGTAGTTGGTCAGAGTCAGCCACGGGTATCCCGGCACCTGAAGCTGCTGTGCGATGCTGGCCTGCTGGACCGTTTTCGCGAGCAACACTGGGTCTTGTACAGGATCGCCGACAAGGGACCGGGCGCGCGGGTCGCGCGCCAGCTGATTGCGATGTTGCCGGAGGACAGTCCGGAGCTTCGCAATGATCGCGAACGCATTGCGCAGGTGCTGCGGGAACGCGAACGCCTGGTATCGCGCATCATGGCCAGCGGACCCCGACAGCTTGAGGCTGTGGCGGAAATTGCCACGCACCGTGAACGCCTCGACCAGGCCGTGCTGGAAATTCTCGGGGAGCGTGCGCCCGGCGAATTGCTGGACATCGGAACTGGCAGCGGCCGCATGCTGGCCTTGCTTGCGGACAAGGCCACGCACGCCGTTGGTATCGATATCTCACGCGATATGCTGCTGGTAGCGCGCAACAATCTGCGTGCCGCCGGTGTGGCCCATGTATCGGTTCGCCAGGGTGACATGTACCAATTGCGCTTCGCCCCCGGGAGTTTCGATACGGTCACAATGGATCTCGTGCTCAGCCATGCCGAGCAACCGGCACAGGTCATTAGCGAGGCACGCCGGGTATTACGCCAGGGCGGCGTGATGCTGGTGGTGGATTTTGCAGACGCGGATACAGGGCTCGATAACAATCGTCTGACCGCCTGGTTCGAAGAAGCCGGCATGAATGCCCTGAGCGCGGTGACCGTTGGCCTCGGCAGGCACGAATTGGGAATCTGGCTTGCGGAGACAGCCAGCAGCAAGAACCAGGAAGCAGCCTGAGGAAATCATGACCAAGAATAAACAGTCCCGGGCCGGAAACGAAAACGACAGCGAGCTGTCGGTTTCATTCGAGTTTTTTCCTCCGGCAAATGAAAAAATGGAACAGACGCTTTGGCGTTCGATTCGCAGGCTGGAGCCGTTGGCGCCAAGCTTCGTGTCGGTAACTTATGGTGCCGACGGCTCCACGCGGGATCGTACCCACCGGGTGGTCAGTCGTATTCTCGAGGAAACTGATTTGGTGCCGGCTGCGCACCTGACCTGCATCGGGGCAACCCGCGCAGAAATTCGTGACATTGCCCGCCGCTACTGGGAGGGTGGTGTAAGGCACATCGTTGCGCTGCGTGGAGATCCACCCAAAGGTTGTGAAAATTATTCGCCCATGCCGGGTGGTTACGACTATGCGGTTGATCTGGTCGCTGGCCTGAAAGAAGTCGGCGATTTCGAAATATCCGTCGCGGCCTATCCGGAAGTGCATCCGGAAGCACCCGATGCCAGCTTTGACCTGGACAACCTGCAACGAAAGGTGGACGCGGGTGCTACTCGCGCGATCACTCAGTTTTTCTTTCGCACTGAAAGTTTTCTGAAATTCCGCGACCAGTGTGCAGCCAGGGGCATTTCGGTTCCGGTCGTGCCCGGCATTCTGCCAATTACGCGCTTTCCTCAGATGCTCAAGTTCGCCAAGATGTGTGGTGCAAGCGTGCCCACATGGCTGGCGGATCGCTTCGATGGCCTGGACGACGATCCGGAAACGCGCCGGATGATTGCTGCCAGTGTTGCCATCGAGCAGGTGAGCAGGCTCAAACAGGAAGGCGTAAGCGATTTTCATTTCTATACGCTCAATCGCTGTGAGTTGACCTACGCCATTTGTCACGCCCTGGGCGTCAGGCCCGCGGCGGCCGCGGCCTGAACAAGTAAAGATCACGGCCATGGCCGCAGCAAAGCCCACTCAGCGAGAGCCCGATCGCCGCGCACAGCGCAGCCGGCAGCTGCGTCAGTTGCTCGATGACCGCATCGTGGTGCTCGATGGCGCGATGGGCACAATGGTGCAGTCTTACAAGCTGGCCGAGGAGGATTTTCGCGGCGAGCGGTTTGCCGATTGGCCGTCACCGCTCAAAGGTAACAACGACCTGCTCAGCCTGACGCGCCCGCAATTGGTGCGCGAAATTCATCAGGCGTACCTTGCGGCCGGGGCTGACGTCGTCGAGACCAACACCTTCAATGCCAATGCGCCATCCATGTCGGATTACGGCATGGAGTCGCTGGTTTATGAACTCAATCAGGCCGCCGCGAGCATCGCGCGCACGGCAGTCGATGAAGTTGCCCAACGCACCCGGCAACCGCGCTTCGTCGCGGGCGTACTCGGACCGACTAACCGAACCGCATCATTGTCACCGGACGTCAACGACCCCGGCTCGCGCAATACGAGTTTCCTGTTGCTGAAAGAGACGTACGCCGAGGCGACCCGGGGACTGATCGATGGCGGTGCAGATTTCCTGATGATCGAGACCATTTTCGACACGCTCAATGCGCGGGCCGCGCTGTATGCCATTGACGAGGTCTTCGAGCAAACCGGACTGCATTTGCCGCTGATGGTTTCCGGCACGATCACGGACGCGTCCGGACGCACGCTTTCGGGCCAGACCACCGAAGCCTTCTGGAATTCGATTCGTCATGCCCGGCCATTGATAGTCGGGCTCAACTGCGCGCTCGGGGCGGAGCAGCTCCGACCCTACGTCCAGGAACTGTCCCGCGTGGCCGACACCTTTATATCTGTACATCCTAACGCCGGCCTGCCCAATGCCTTTGGCGAATATGATCAGTCGGCGGAAGAAATGGCCGGCATCATGGGCGAATTTGCCGAGAGTGGTCTGGTCAATGTCGTGGGCGGCTGTTGCGGCACGACGCCAGAACATGTGCGCGCACTGGCCGGGGCAGTTAATGGCATTCACCGCCGTATTTTGCCGCGCCGCCCGCGCAAGTGTCGCCTCGCAGGGCTCGAGCCGCTCAACATCGGCGCCGACAGTTTGTTCGTCAACGTTGGCGAGCGCACCAACGTAACGGGCTCGGCCGTTTTTCGCAGGCTAATTCAGGCGGACGACTACACCGCCGCCGTAGATGTCGCGCGCCAACAGGTGGAAAACGGCGCCCAGGTCATCGACGTCAACATGGACGAGGGCATGTTGGATTCCGAGGCGGCGATGACACGGTTTTTGAATCTGGTTGCCGCCGAACCGGATATCGCGCGCGTACCGGTAATGATCGATTCATCAAAGTGGACGGTGCTGGAAGCGGGCCTGCGCTGCGTGCAGGGCAAGCCGGTGGTCAACTCCATTAGCCTGAAAGAAGGTGCTGAAGTCTTCAGGGCTCAGGCACGCGAAGTCTTGCGCTATGGCGCGGCCGTCATTGTTATGGCCTTTGACGAACAGGGGCAGGCCGACACTCTGGCGCGCAAGGTCGAGATTTGTGAGCGCAGTTACCGGATTCTCGTACAGGAACTCGGTTTCCCCCCCGAAGACATTATTTTCGACCCCAATATTTTCGCTGTCGCGACCGGTATTGAAGAACACAACAATTATTCGAAGGACTTTATCGATGCGACGCGCGTGATCAAGGAAAAATGCCCTCATGCAATGATCAGCGGTGGCGTTTCCAACGTGAGCTTTTCATTCCGCGGCAATAATCTGGTGCGCGAGGCGATGCACTCGGTGTTTCTTTACCACGCGATCAAGGCCGGCATGGACATGGGCATCGTTAATGCCGGGCAGCTCGCGATCTATGAGGACATACCGCTGACTTTGCGGGAAGCGGTCGAAGACGTCATCCTGAACCGCAAGGACGATGCAACCGATCGCCTGCTCGAAATCGCCGAGAAATTTCGCGGTGATGGCAGGAAAAACGCACGCAAGGAAGACCTCAGCTGGCGCGAGGAAAGCGTGGAGAGCCGCCTGGCACATGCTTTGGTCAAAGGCATTGATGAATATGTAATTGCTGATACCGAGGAGGCGCGTCAGAAATTCGCCCGCCCCATCGAAGTTATCGAGGGGCCGCTGATGGCTGGCATGAACGTAGTCGGGGACCTGTTTGGATCCGGCAAGATGTTCTTACCCCAGGTGGTGAAGTCTGCACGGGTAATGAAAAAGGCGGTTGCCCACCTGGTGCCTTACATCGAGGCAGAGAATGAGGAGGGGGCACGCCCGCGTGCACGCATCGTAATGGCTACGGTGAAGGGCGATGTGCATGACATCGGCAAGAACATCGTTGGCGTAGTCCTGCAATGCAATAATTTCGAAGTGATCGATCTCGGCGTGATGGTGCCGGCCGAAAAAATCCTGGCAACCGCACGTGAAAAAAACGCTGACTATATTGGTCTGTCAGGACTTATCACGCCGTCCCTGGACGAAATGGTCTATGTTGCCAGCGAGATGCAACGACTCGGACTCAACTTGCCCCTTCTGATCGGTGGCGCCACCACATCGCCCGCACATACCGCGGTCAAGATTGAACCGGCTTATGCTGGCCCGGTTATCTATGTTAAGGACGCATCACGGGCTGTGGGTGTTGTACAGGCGCTCGACAGCGACACCCAGCGCGACGAGTTTGTTGCCAAAGCGAGGAGCGACAATGCGCGTCGTCGCGAACAGCACAATCGACCGCGTCGGCGCGCGCCGGCCTTGAGCATCGGGGCAGCCAGGGAAAACCGTTACCCGGGAGACTGGGACGATTATGAGCCACCGGTGCCGGCGCAACCGGGCCTGCATGTACTCGAAGATTTTGCTGTCGGTGAACTGGTGGAGCGCATCGACTGGATGCCGTTTTTCAATGCCTGGGAATTCTCCGGGCGTTTTCCCGACATCCTTGACGATCCTCAGAAAGGTGAAGCCGCAAGTAAGCTGTATGAAGATGCGCGCATCATGCTTGACCGTATCGTCGATGAAAAATGGTTGGGTGCCGCAGCCGTATTCGGTTTGTTTCCTGCCACACGCAGCGACTATGAAGAAGTGACGGTGTTCGAAGATGAATCGCGCAGCAAGGTGCTGGCGAAATTCCAGTTTTTGCGCGAACAGAAAGCCCGCCGCCCTGACCAGCACAGTCTGTCACTGGCAGACTTCATCGCGCCCGAAGGCGCGGCTGACTACCTCGGCGCGTTTGCGGTGACGGCGGGGCGCGGCATAGATGAACGCGTGGCCGCCTTCGAGGCGCAGCACGACGATTACAGCGCGATCATGTTAAAGGCGCTGGCTGATCGCCTGGCTGAAGCCTTCGCCGAGCGATTGCACGAGCGTGTTCGCAAGCATTATTGGGGCTACGCCAGCGCCGAAAATCTGGACAATACCGCTTTGATCCGCGAGGCATACCGCGGCATCCGGCCCGCGCCGGGTTACCCGGCGTGTCCGGACCACACCGAGAAGGGTACGCTTTGGGAATTGCTGGATGTCGAGCGCCGAATCGGTATTCGCCTGACGGAGTCTTTTGCCATGGTGCCGACTGCCGCGGTCAGCGGTTTCTATTTCTCGCACCCGGAAAGCCGCTATTTCTCCGTGGGTCTGGTCAATCGCGATCAGCTTGAGGACTACGCGCGGCGCAAAGGCATGAGCCTCGAAGAAATGGAGCGTTGGCTTTCGCCCAACCTGGGTTACTGATCGCGCGCCTCAGTCGCGGTGCTGCGCCCGAGGGTTACCCGCTCCAGACCGGCGAGGTCCCTGCAGGTCTCGATTGCCGCAAATCCTGCCTGATCAAACAGGTCCCTGACAGCAGGGCCCTGCTCCATGCCATGTTCAATAAGCAGCCAGCCGCCGGGCGCCAGGTGGGCCGGCGCGCCGGCCACAATCTTGCGTATGTCGTCAAGCCCGTCGACGCCGGCTGCCAGTGCCGCGCGCGGTTCGAAACGAAGCTGCCCACCGTTGAGACCCGGATCGTTGTCCGGCACATATGGCGGATTGGAAACGATCAGGTCGAACAGTTGGCCCCTGCAGGGTGCATACCAATCGCGCGCATCCTGCACCCGCTTGAAGCGCAAGTTGGCAAGGCCATGGTTTGACGCGTTGGCGCGCGCAATTGCCAGCGCTGCAGCCGAAGTATCGGTGGCCAGGATTACGGCCCCCGGGCGTTCGGTGCCGAGCGCGATGGCGATCGCCCCGCTGCCGGTTCCCAGGTCGACGATATGCGCGCCGGGCTCCGCGCGGGCCAATGCCAGTGCCACCAGGCCCTCGGTTTCGGGTCGCGGGATCAGCGTGGCCGGGCTCACACGCAAGTCCAGCGACCAGAATTCCTTGCTGCCCGTGAGGTAGGCAAGCGGCTCGCCGCGCGCGCGCCGTTCGATCAGCTGACGGTATTTCGAAGCCGCTGTTTTTGCGACCTGTTCATCGGCTCGCGCATACAGGTGGCTGCGAGTCACGCCGAGACTATGGGCGAGCAGGCACTCGGCGTCCAGGCGCGGGTGCTCGCAGCCCCCGGCCAGGGCCGGGGTGGCATGCTTTAGCAGGGAGCCGATCGTATTGGGCAAGCGGTTTATTCCTCAGATGGGGTCGGGCGTGCTGATCGCGTAGAATACGCGCCGGCCGGCATGAGTTTAAGTTTCGCGTATGGCCGCGTTCCCCGGAGGCCGCATGACCGTATACAAAAACGTCCTCGAAATGGTGGGCAATACGCCCCTGATCGAGATCAGCAACATCGACACAGGGCCATGCCAGCTCTTTCTCAAGCTGGAACTCATGAACCCCGGGGGTTCGATCAAGGATCGCATCGGCATATCCATGATTGCAGAAGCCGAGCGCCGCGGTGACATCAGCCCGGGGGACACGCTGGTGGAAGCCACTGCCGGCAACACGGGCATTGGCCTGGCCCTGGTTGCCGCGCAAAAAGGCTATCGGCTGGTGCTGGTGATTCCGGACAAGATGAGCCAGGAAAAAATATTCAACCTGCGCGCCATGGGTGCGGAAATTGTTTTAACGCGCTCCGATGTCGCGCGCGGCCATCCCCAGTATTACCAGGACCTGGCAAAAAGCATCGCCGAAAAATCGGGTGCTTATTACATTAACCAGTTTGGCAACCCGGACAATCCGCTGGCCCATGAAACCACGACGGCCCCTGAAATCCTGAGCGAGATGGATGGCAAGCTTGATGCCGTGGTGGTGGGCGTGGGCAGCAGCGGCACCATCAGCGGCATGTCGAAATATTTTCGCGAGCATGCCCCGGGAGTCGAAATTATCCTGGCCGACCCGGAAGGCTCTGTGCTGGCCGACTACATAAAAACCGGCCAGCTCGGCGACAGCGGCAGCTGGCTGGTCGAAGGCATTGGCGAGGATTTCATCCCGGACATCTGCGATCTCTCGCTGGTTGGGCATGCTTATACGGTCAGCGACGCGGAGTCCTTTGCGGCGGCGCGGGAACTGCTGCAGAAAGAAGGCATTCTCGCCGGTTCTTCCTCAGGCACTTTGCTTACGGCAGCCTTGCATTACTGTCGCGCTCAGACCTCACCGAAGCGCGTAGTAAGTTTTGCCTGCGATACTGGCAACAAGTACCTGTCAAAGTTGTACAACGATTTCTGGATGGAAGATCACGGGTTCATCAGCCGCAAGACGTTTGGCGATCTGCGCGACCTGGTTGGCCGACCCCATGAGAGTCGCGCGACGATCACGGTCAGCCCCACGGATATCCTTACCACTGCCCATAATCGGTTGCGCAACGCTGGTTTTTCGCAACTACCGGTGATGGAAGGAGAAATGCTTGCTGGGGTATTGACCGAAGAAGACATCATGCGCTTCGCGTTCGGTCATCCTGAGCGCCTGACCAGCCCGGTCAAGGACGCCATGCAGGTAGCTTTTACGTCCATTGATAAAGATACATCGGTGCCCAACCTGGTTACCTTGCTCGAAACTCATCCATATGCCGCGGTCATGGATGACGAGCAGTTTCTCGGCCTGGTCACGCGGGCCGACGTGCTGAACTATCTGCGCAAGCAATTGCCGGCGGCGCCTGCCAGGAGAGAGTCTGCATGAGTGACAAGAACAAGAAGGCGTTCGCGACGCGCACCATTCACGCCGGGCAGTCGCCGGATCCGAGTACCGGCGCGGTAATGCCACCGATTTATGCGACGTCAACCTATGCGCAGAAGAGTCCCGGGGTACACCAGGGCTACGAGTACTCGCGCTCACAGAACCCGACGCGCATGGCATACGAACGTTGTATCGCCGATCTCGAAAGCGGCGCGCGCGGCTTCGCGTTCGCCTCGGGAATGGCGGCTGCCGGCACAGTCATGGAATTACTCGATACGGGCGATCATGTCGTCGCCTCGGACGATCTGTACGGCGGCACCTTTCGTCTGTTCGACAAAGTGCGTGTGCGCTCCGCCGGCCTGCGCTTTTCCTTCGTGGACATGACCGATCCTGCCGCGATCGAGGCGGCCATAGATGATGGCACCCGCATGCTGTGGCTGGAAACACCCACCAATCCCATGATGAAGCTCATCGACCTGGAGGCGGTGGCCGCCATTGCGAAAAAGCGCAAGTTATTGAGCGTGGCTGACAATACCTTCGCCACACCCTGTCTGCAGCGCCCGATCGAACTGGGGTTTGATTTAGTGGTGCATTCGGCCACCAAGTATCTCAACGGGCATTCCGACATGGTCGGCGGCGTCGCCGTGGCGGCGGACGAAGAATTGGGCGAGAAATTATGGTTCCTGCAAAACTCGGTAGGTGCCGTGCAGGGCCCCTTTGACAGTTTTCTGGCTCTGCGCGGTCTGAAAACTCTGGCCGTGCGCATGCAGCGCCATTGTGAGAATGCGCAACGCATTGCCGAATGGCTGCAAGGCCACGATAAAGTCGCGCGAGTGATCTACCCGGGACTTGCCAGTCATCCGCAACGCGCACTGGCGAAAAAACAGATGGCTGCGGCTGGCGGCATGATCAGCCTGGTCGTAAAGGGCGGTCTGCCAGGCGCCCGTCGCATGCTGGAGCGCTGTGAGTTATTTACGCTCGCCGAAAGTCTCGGCGGCGTGGAAAGCCTCGTCAATCACCCGGCAATAATGACCCATGCCTCGGTGCCGCCCGAGATTCGTCGTCGCCTGGGGATGAGCGATGACCTGGTGCGCCTGTCGGTGGGGATCGAAGATGTCGATGATCTGATCGCCGACCTTGATCAGGCACTGGCCTGAGTCTTCATCAACAGCCGGTTTACCGCGCAAGCAGTTTCTTGAGCGCGAAAATCTTAGCTGGCGAGTTCCGCCAGCAGTTCAGCCTGGAATTCACTGCGCAGCGGGTCGATGATCTGGTCAAGGTTGCCGGCGAGAATATCGTCCAGCTTGTAAAGAGTCAGGTTGATGCGATGATCGGTTACCCGTCCCTGAGGAAAATTGTAAGTGCGAATGCGCTCGGAACGATCGCCGCTGCCTACCTGCAGCTTGCGGGTCTGCGCCTGTTCAGCGACCTGTTTTTCCTGCTCGGCGGTCAGCAGTCGCGAGCGCAACAGGGATAAGGCACGCGCGCGGTTCTTGTGCTGGGACCGCTCGTCCTGACACTCCACGACAATGCCGGTGGGCAAGTGCGTGATGCGCACTGCAGAGTCAGTCTTGTTGACATGCTGCCCGCCGGCGCCGGACGCGCGGTAAGTATCGATGCGCAGATCCGCATCTTTGACGTCAATCTCGTCGACTTCGTCAATTTCCGGCAACACGGCGACGGTGCATGCGGAGGTGTGGATGCGGCCCTGGGATTCGGTGGCAGGCACCCGCTGCACACGGTGCGTCCCCGATTCAAATTTGAGCCTGGCAAAGGCACCGCGTCCGGATACCAGGCTGATGACCTCTTTGTAACCGCCATGATCGCCTTCATTTTCAGACAGCACGTCTACTTGCCAGCGCATTTGTTCGGCATAACGGCAATACATGCGAAAAAGATCACCGGCAAAAAGTGCGGCCTCGTCGCCGCCTGTGCCGGCGCGAATTTCGAGAAAGACGTTGCTGTCGTCGCGAGGATCGCGGGGCACCAGGTGTTTTTGCAACGCCGTCTCCAGTGCTTTATGACGATCCCTGAGTTCAGCAAGCTCTTCATCGGCGAGCGCCCGCATTTCTTCGTCCGCTTCGTCCTGGATCGATTGCGCCGCCTCGCTGTCAGTTTCGATCTTGGTGAAAGACCGGTAGTCCCTGGCTACAGGCTCAAGGCGCGCATATTCCATCGACAGTTCGCGAAAGCGGCTGGAATCGCCGATGATTTCAGGGTCCGACAGCAACTTGCCCACTTCTTCGAAGCGGTCGCAAAGATGTTCCAGCTTGGTGCGGATCGAGTCTTTCATTCGCCGTCCTGATAACGCAGCGGCCATTATATCCCGGCGACACTCAGTCCTCGTCGATGCCGAATAACTCCCTCGCCACCTGCATCAGCAGTTTGTCGCCTTCTTCACCTGCACGCCGGAGGCGGATACTGGGTATATGCATAAGTTTCTTGGTAAGCCCCAGCGCGAGTGATTCCATGACCGCGGCAGGATCTTCGCCGGCAGCCAACTTGCGGCGTGCGCCGGCCAGTGCTTCTTCCCGCAAGGCCGCGGCTTCATCGCGAAGCTCGCGGATTAAAGGGGCGGCATCCAGAGTCTTCAGCACCAGCTCAAACCGCGCGGTTTCGGCCTGCACGATTTCCCTGGCCTGGTCGGCGGCCTCGTAGCGGGATTGCAGGTTTTCTCTGATTACCGACTGCAGATCATCGACCGTGTACAGGAATACGTCGTCGAGCTCGGCAACGTCGGGCGCCACGTCACGCGGAACCGCGACGTCGACGATAAACATCGGGCGCCGCTTGCGCTTCTTGAGCGCGCGCGCAACCATCTCGCGAGTCAGCAGGGGTACGGGACTCGCGGTGGATGTGAAGATTATGTCGGCGTCCGCCAGGTGGGCCGGTATTTCGTCCAGGCGGATGGCGTATGCGTCGAACTCGGACGCCAGGCTGCGAGCGCGACCGATACTGCGATTGGCGATAATCATGCGTCCCAGGCCCTTGGCATGCAGGTGCCGGGTAGCCAGTTCCACCGTGTCTCCCGCGCCGATCAGCAGGCCAGTGCGGCGACCAAAGCCTGAAAATACGTTCTCGCACAGGCGCACAGCAGCAAACGCCACAGATACCGCGCTGGCACCGATATCGGTATCGGTCCTTACTTGCTTGGCGACCGAAAAAGCGCGCTGAAAAAGGCGATTGATGAGTTGCCCCGTGGTTTTTTCTGCAACTGCCTGCCGATACGCGCTCTTAACCTGGCCGAGGATCTGTGGTTCGCCAAGCACCATGGAGTCGAGACCGCAGGCAACAAGAAAGACATGCTCGATTGCATCCCGGCCACTCAGTCGGTAAAGGCATTGGCAGGCCTCAGGGTCGACCTGGCGACTCTCAAGCAACCAGTGTTCCGCCAGGTCCACGCTGCTTTGAGCACCGGCAAGTATCAACTCGGTGCGATTGCAGGTCGAGATGACGACCGCCTCATCCACGCCCTCGATGCCCACAAGTTCCCGCAGGGCAGCTGGCAGCGCCTCGCGGTCGAAGGCCACCTTTTCGCGCAGGGCGACAGGTGCCGTTCGGTGGTTAATGCCAAGGACAAATAAAGACATGAGAGAGTGGCGCGAAAACGGGCGCACAATCTTCCGAGAATTGAACCAACATGACAAGCGCAAGCTTGCAATAGCCGCGCGCGGGGCGCCCCGCCCTGGCCATACGGTATAGTCGCCGGATGCTCGCTCGTACCGCCGGATGGACAATATTGCTGGCTTGCCTGATGGCCAGCGGCTGCGCACTCCAGCGCCAGCAGGGTCCAGCCGCGCCACCACCCGGTTTCCTGACTAACGAAGGCGAAGCCGCCTACCATGCTTTTGTTGCGGAGCTTGCATTGCAACGCGAGGACCTGACGACCGCTGCCAATGAGTACTTGCAGGCTGCGCGCCTGTCCGCGGATTCCGCCATCGCGGAGCGCGCGGCCAGGATTGCCTACGCGGCCGACGCTTTCGAAACGGCCGAAGCCGGCGCCCGCTTGTGGTTATCGCGGGTACCGGACAATGCCGACGCCCATCGCATGCTGGTCAGCCTCGCGGTCCGCAACCAACGCCCTGCCTCTGCCTTGCCCCATCTCGAATATCTGCTCGAAAACGGACCGGAGGACCGCGAAGACGCCTGGCTGCTGTTGATGTTCATGCTCAGCCAGGAGCCCGCGGAAGATCTTGCGCTTGCCGCTTTCGAGACACTTGTTGCAGCCCACCTGGACGAGCCTGAAGCTTATTACGCACTGGCGGCCCTGGCCCTGGATGCCGGGCAAACAGACGCTGCACATGCGGCAGCGAGCAGGGCATTGAAACTGAAGCCCGATTGGCCCAGAGCGGGCCTGATGCTGGCGCGTACCCAGCTGGCAATGGGTGACGAGGACCAGGGAATTGCCACGGCCCGCGCTGTCGTTGCCGCCCACGATGACGAAAATGTGCGGCTGGAATTTGCAGGCCTGCTGGCTGACAGCGGCTATTTCGACGAGGCGCGCGCAGCGCTGGAGGCCTTGCTTGCCGAGAAACCGGATTTGCCGGACGCCCTTTATGCCGCCGGCTTGCTGGAAATACGCGCTGAGCAACTGGACCAGGCGCGCGTGCATTTCACCAATCTCCTTGGCACCGGTCGGCGTCGCCTCGACGCACTCTATTTCCTCGCCAACGTCGCGGAGCAAACAGGCGAAACCGTCAATGCACTGCAACTTTACCTGCGCATTCGCAGCGGCCGGCATTTTCCATCCGCCCAGATCCAGGTGGGACGATTACTTTTCCAACTCGGCCAGCGGGAAGCGGCCATCGAGCATTTACGCATGTTCGCGCGCCGGTTTCCGCGCCATACTGAATCCGCCGTATTGGTGGAGGGCGGCTTCCTGGTAGACGTCGGCAGCGAGGCTGAGGCCCTCGAGCTGTATACCGAAACTCTTGATAACGACCCGGACGCGCGCACGATACGCTATGCCCGCGCGCTACTTTACGAGCGCATGGATCGGGTCGATGATGCCCTGGATGATCTTTTTGAACTGGTCGAGACGGATCCGAGCGATTCCAGCGCGCTCAATGCATTGGGCTATACGCTGGCCGATCGCACCAACCGGTTGGAAGAAGCCCTGCAATACATCACCGAGGCATTGGAACTGGCGCCTGATGAGGGTGCAATTCTCGACAGCATGGGATGGGTGAATTATCGACTCGGCAATTACGACGTAGCGCTTGAATACCTCGAACGTGCCTGGGCCAAGCTCAAGGATCCGGAAGTAGCCGCCCACATTGGCGAAGTATTATGGGTGACCGGTAATACCGCACGTGCCCGCGAAATCTGGGAATTCGCCCGCGCCTTCACCGATGCAAACCGCGCGCTCAATGAAACCATGCAACGCTTCCTGGGAGACCAGGATGGTGCATGAACGCTGGCGTGTTGGCGCCTTATTGCCTTGTGTACTGAGCCTGGCGGCGTGCGTCAGCACGCTGCCGGAGTTGCAAGGCGAAAACGATATTTTCCGGGCGCGTGAGACAAATCTGCTGGCGTTGAACGGGTGGCATGTGGAAGGTCGCATCGCATTCAAGTTCGAGGACGAAGGGGGCACGGGTGCGATGACCTGGAAGCAGGATGCCGGGCACGTGACCTTCAGTTTTCGCGGCCCCCTGGGTGCAGCATCTTTCAATGTCGAGGGCACGCCACCGGACTTGCTGCTCAGAACCGGTGACGGAGAGAGTCAGGTGCTCACGGACCCGGATAGCGAGCTGCGCGCGCGCTTCGGCTGGAGTGCGCCTTTTGCGAGTCTGCGCTTCTGGATGCTAGGCATACCGGACCCTGCAAGCAACGCGAGCGTCCGTGTTGATGCGGATGGCTTGTTGCGGGAGATGCAGCAGGCTGGCTGGGCAATAAGCTACGATCGATATCACAGCAATGCGCCACAACTGCCGCGCAAGCTCACGTTGTTGCGCGACGACGTTCGTATTCGCGTAATTGTCGATAGCTGGAATTTCACAGAGCAACCCGGATAGTTTGAATGTCTGACCAAGACAGCGGGTGGGCAAGCGAGTGGCCTGCGCCGGCCAAGTTAAACCTGTTCCTGCATATCGTCGGCCAGAGACGCGATGGCTATCACTTGCTGCAAACGGCATTCCAATTCATCGACTGTTGCGACACCCTCACTTTCACCATGCGTGACGATACCCGTATCACCCGCAGCCAGGGCCTGGCCAGCGTGCCGGAGAATGACGATCTCGCAATTCGCGCGGCAAAGATGCTTTGTTCCGCAACCGGAATTCGCCGAGGCGTGGACATATGCATCACCAAGAACATTCCCGCGGGTGGCGGTCTCGGGGGCGGCAGTTCGGATGCCGCCACCACCTTGCTGGCGCTCAATTTTCTGTGGCGACTCGGCTTGAGCACGGAGTCTTTGCTCGGGCTGGCGCTACGACTCGGCGCCGATGTGCCGGTGTTCGCCGGTGGCCGTGCCGCATGGGCGGAGGGCATCGGGGACAAACTGAGCCCGATGGACTTCCCGCAACCCTATTATGTAATCGTCGACCCCGGCTGCCCTGTCTCGACGGCCGAGATCTTCCGGGACCCTGAATTGACACGAAATTCCAGCCCAGTGACAATACCTCGCTTTCTGTCCGCGGGGGGCAGGAACGACTGCGAATCGGTGGTGCGGGAGCGCTACTCCGAAATCGCACAAGCGCTTGATTGGCTTGGTTCTTTTGGGGAATCACGCCTGACTGGAACGGGTGGCTGCGTGTTCCTGGCTTGCCGGGATCGGGAGCAGGCGGAGGAAGTATGTGCGCAGGTGCCGGATCGCTGGACGGCACTTGTGGCGCGCGGCCTTAATCGATCGCCTGTCATCGACTTGATCGAGCGACTTTCTGAAGCGTAACGATTGGGGTGTAGCCAAGCGGTAAGGCATCGGGTTTTGATCCCGTGATTCGCAGGTTCGAATCCTGCCACCCCAGCCAGATATCGGGCTGACGAATTGTTTATTGGCCCATGCCGGAGCTTTATTAAAGTGTACGGGATCTCGGAGCAGGGCGGACGCGCGGCGCAAGGCTCGATGGTGGTATTTGCGGGTAATTCGAACCTGCCGCTGTCGAGAAGCATTGCCCGGCGACTGCGTATGCCTTTGGGGCGCATCCAGGTGGGGCGCTTCAGCGACGGTGAGATTCTGGTGGAAGTCATGGAAAACATCCGCGGCGCGGACGTATTCCTGGTGCAATCCACTTGCCCGCCGACCAACGACAACCTGATGGAGTTGCTGGTCATGGCGGATGCCTGCCGCAGGGCGTCGGCAGTTCGCATCACTGCGGTGGTGCCGTATTTCGGATATGCGCGTCAGGATCGCCGACCGCGCAGTTCCAGGGTACCGATCAGTGCCAAGCTGGTTGCAAACATGATGACCAGTGCGGGCATCGACCGCTTGTTGACGGTGGACCTGCATGCGGACCAGATACAGGGATTCTTTGATATCCCGGTGGACAATGTCTATGCATCGCCAGTGTTACTGGGCGACGTTTGGAAAAAGAAATACCCCAACCTCGTGGTGGTGTCACCCGATGTAGGGGGGGTTGTAAGGGCACGGGCACTGGCGAAACGCCTGGATGATGCCGAACTGGTCATCATCGACAAGCGCCGGCCCAAGGCCAATGAGAGCAAGGTGATGAACATTATCGGTGAGGTCAGGGGCAAGACCTGTGTCCTCATCGACGACATGATCGACACGGCGGGCACATTGTGCCAGGCCGTCAAAGGTCTTAAGGACGAAGGCGCCGAGCGTGTAGTTGCCTATGTCACGCACCCGGTGTTGTCGGGGCCGGCAATAGCGAGGCTCAGCGAGTCGGTGCTGGACGAACTGGTGGTGACGGATACCATCCCGCTCAGTAAGGAAGGCAAGGCCTGCGATCGTATTCGCCAGCTCAGCGTAGCGGAAATGCTGGCCGAGACGATGCGGCGAATTGCTGACGAGGAGTCGGTCAGCACGCTTTACCTGGAGTAAGGCAGAATTTTTGGACAGACGCGGTCCTGGTCGCGGGATCGCGTCTTTATAGTAGTAAACGGAGACGAAGATGGCATTTAAATTTGAACTTAGCGGGGAAATTCGCGAGGACCAGGGCAAAGGTGCGAGCCGCCGCCTGCGTCGCGAAGGCAAAGTCCCCGCCATACTGTACGGTGGCGGCAAGAAGCCGCGCAAACTGGCGATTGATCATGCTTCGCTGATGCATCAACTCGAGAACGAGGCGTTCTTTACGCACATTCTCAAAGTTAAAGTGGGCAAAGTTAAGCAGGACGCCATTCTGAAGGACATCCAGCGGCATCCGGCCAAGCGGCAGATCATGCATCTCGATCTGCAACGTGTGGTTGAAGGGCAGGAGATCCGCATGACGGTGCCTTTCCACCTGAAGGGGGAAGAAATCGCCATTGGTGTGAAGCAGGAAGGCGGCGCCATCAGCCAGGTCATGGCGGACGTGGATATCGTTTGCATGCCCAAGGATTTGCCGGAGTACATCGATATCGATGTGTCCGAAATGAAGATCGGCGATGTCATTAATCTTTCCGAGGTTGCCGTGCCCGAGGGCGTTCGTTTCGAAGCGCTGGCTCAGGGCGATGAGTTCGATCAGCCGGTGGTGTCGTGTCATCACATCCGCATCACGGTCGAGGAAGAGCCCGAGGAAGAGCTGGAGGAAGGCGCCGAGGTGCCGACCGTTTCCGAGGAAGAGGCCAAGGCCGAGGAAGAAGGCAAGGACGAAGAAGACCAGTCCAAGGACTGAGTGGTCCGGAGGCATTGAAAAAGGGCCGCCAGCGTGCGGCCCTTTTTTGCACCTACACATGAGCGATTCCACTATCAAGATGGTCGTCGGGCTGGGCAATCCCGGCAGCGAGCACCGCGAGGACCGGCACAATGCCGGCTACTGGTTCGTGGACGCTCTGGCGCGCAAGTTCGACGGTCATTTGCGCCCGGAAAAGAAGTTTCATGGTGAAGCGGGGCGCGTGCTGGTCAACCGCCATGACCTGCGGATCTTGAAACCCGATACCTGGATGAATCGCAGCGGTTCCGCCGTTTTTGCCTTGTCGTCTTATCTGAAAATAAAGCCCCGGGAAATTCTGGTGGCCCATGACGAACTGGATCTGCCGCCGGGCACTGTGCGTTTAAAGCGCGGTGGCGGAGCGGGAGGGCATAACGGACTCAGGGATGTGATTGATCATATCGGGCGTGATTTTGCGCGGCTTCGAATTGGCATCGGGCATCCCGGTGACGCCAGT
>JBFGOQ010000039.1:0-23360 GCA_041565075.1 Gammaproteobacteria bacterium | reverse complement strand
GGAAGTGCGTGATACCTTACTCGAAATCATGCACGAAAATGCGCGCGAGGTTTTCGCGCAGCAGGACGGCTGTGACTTCGCCTACGCCATTCCCGAAGTAGCGCGCTTTCGGGTTAACGTGTTTCGCCATCTCGGTGGTCTGGGCGCAGTCTTTCGTGCCATACCCAATGCTGCCCTGAGTTTCGAAGAACTCGGTCTGCCCGAGGTAATGGCCAACATGTGCTTGCACAAGCAGGGCATGATCCTGGTGACCGGGAAGACGGGGTCCGGTAAATCCACCACGCTTGCGGCCATGATTGACTACATCAATTCACGCAAAGCTTGCCATATCATAACTATCGAGGATCCGATTGAATTCGTTCATCACCGTAAGAAAGCGCTGATCAGCCAGCGGGAAGTCGGCGTGCACACCGAGAGTTTTGCCAATGCCCTGCATTCGGCGCTGCGCGAAGATCCGGATGTGGTCCTGGTAGGTGAATTGCGTGATCTCGAAACTGTGAGTATCGCGGTAACGGCCGCAGAAACCGGAATTCTGGTCATGGGAACGCTGCACACCAATGGCGCGGCGCCAACCGTCGACCGGCTCATCAATATGTTTCCCGTGGAGCGCCAGTCCAACATTCGCACGATGCTGTCCACTTCTCTGCGCGGCGTGGTGTCACAGCAACTGATCAAACGAAAAGATGGCAAAGGACGGATGGCCGCGCTGGAGATTCTTGTGAATTCGTCGGCGATCGGCAACCTTATACGTCAGGGCAAGATTGACCAGCTCGAAAACGCGATTCAGTCCGGCGGCGCGCTTGGTATGCGTTCCATGGACAGTTCCATCAAAGAACTCCTCGACAAGCGGTTTATATCAGGCGAAGAGGCCTATCTGAAAGCTTTCAACAAGCAGGCTTTTGAGTTATTCGCACCGAAGGAAAAAAACTAGCTACACCAGCTCTCCATATTTTGCCAGGTGTTCCTGGCGCGCACCTTCCAGCCAGTTTTCATCAAGAATCTGTTGCGCCTCTATCCCCAGAGCCTTGGCGATGCGTTCAATGTCGTCCGGCCCGAAATTCGCAATCTGTCTGAACGTCGTAATACCGATCTTGAAAAGCTTTTTCTCCAGACCGGGGCTGATGCCGTAAACAAATGCCAGTTCGTCATGTTCGTCGCCGGTGGGCTCAGAGGCCTGTTGCAGCGACACTTTTTCCGGATGCGTTTTTTCGCTGGGATCATCCGCCGGGGCAACGAGGGGTTTTGGCTGCAGTTCGCTGGCACGGTGCATGCCACTCGCCAGGAAGCTGTCTTTGTTTACCTGGGTCAGCAGCTTGTCCACCGCAGGTTGCCCGCCGATACTGCGAATCTCGGCAAACAGCTGGCTGATCTGGGCGTCGCGCTTGGAAACCCGTCCCTGTAATTGCGCGAGCCTGCCATCACGGTCACGCAACGCCCGGCGCAGCTCTGCGAGTTGCTTTGCCAGCTCTCCGCCACCGGCCACCGGGCCCGCAGCGGTCTCACCGGCGGCGTTGCGCTCGGCCAGCTCATTGGCCATCTTTGACAGCATCGTATCGCGCTGGCGCATGCGCATACGCCAGGTCGCCTCCAGCTCCTTTTCGCGCTGATGAGTCCCGATCCCACGGATCAGCCAGCCCACCAGCAGGCCGACCATGCCCATGAGGGCCAGGCAGAAGAAGATTTGTCCGACCAGGTAGACCATCAGTCGTTTTCCGTGGCCTGCGATTTCGGTGTTGCGGTAACTTTGCGCACCCCGTGGACGTTCTCCAGCATCTCGATCGCAGCCTGCAGGTCCGCGAACCCGGTCAGATCCGTCAGCACAAGATCCCGCCCACTGACGGAGATTTCTAGGTCGGGCAGGCGGGCATCGGCCAGCGCGGCCAGCGCACGCTCATAAATGTCCTTCTCGATGATGTCGAGGTGGCGCCAGGCGCAAAGTGGGAAAATGGTGAGGAAGCTGGCAATCCCAATGCCGAGGATTCGCCACTTGTCCCGTCGTGTCTTGAGTGAAAACAAGACCGTCCCCCGCGATCAGGCCGCCCAAATCAATGCCGGGCATCTTATCAAAACCGGCAAGTCGCGGCGTGCCCGCGCGATCATTCTGCCCGTCCTCACGGCGCGTGACCGGAAACCGGCCAGCAGGCCCTGTGGCATAATTCTGCCGGGACGCATCAGCTGCCTGCGGCGGCAGCTTTCCGGGGAGTATCTGTTGTAATGAGCGCAAACAAGCGAGTGATTCTTGTGACCAGTGCCCTGCCCTATGCCAACGGGCCACTGCACCTGGGACACATGGTGGAATACTTGCAGACTGACATCTGGGTCCGCTTTCAGAAACTCCGCGGACACAACTGCCTGTACGTTTGCGCGGCGGATGCTCATGGCACGCCGATCATGCTGCGTGCCCGGGAACTCGGCGTCGCGCCGGAAGCCCTCGTCGAGCAAGTCAGTGCCGAGCATGCCCGGGATTTCCGGGACTTCCAGGTGGTCTTCGACAACTACCACTCAACCCACTCCCCGGAAAACCGTGAGTTCGCGCGGCTGATTTTCGAGCGCCTTTGCGCAAAGGGACATGTCGTCAGCAAGACCATCTCGCAGGCCTATGACCCCGAGCAAAAGATGTTCCTGCCAGACCGTTATGTGCGAGGAGAGTGCCCGCGTTGTGGGACGCCCGACCAGTATGGAGACAGCTGCGAATCCTGTGGCGCCACGTACTCACCAGGGGATCTGAAGAACCCGGTGTCGGCTATCTCCGGTAGCACCCCCATAAAAAAAGATACCACGCACTACTTTTTCAGGCTGGCGGATTTCTCCACGATGCTGCAAGACTGGATCGCAGCTGGCCACTTGCACACCTCGGTGGCCAGCAAACTGAGCGAGTGGTTTGAACAGGGCTTGCAGGACTGGGACATCACACGCGACGCGCCGTATTTCGGATTCCGCATTCCCGGCGAAAAAGACAAGTATTTTTATGTCTGGCTGGATGCCCCGATGGGCTACATGGCCAGCTTCAAGAATCTTTGTGACAAGACGGACGGTCTGGATTTCGACACCTTCTGGTCACCCGACAGCACAGCTGAACTTTATCATTTCGTCGGCAAAGACATCATCTATTTCCATTGCCTGTTCTGGCCGGCGGTGCTGGAGGGAGCAGGATTCCGCAAGCCAAGTTCGGTATTTGCGCACGGGTTCCTGACGGTCAATGGACAAAAAATGTCCAAGTCTCGCGGCACGTTTATTAAAGCGCGTACTTATCTCGATCACCTTCAGCCAGAGTATCTTCGCTATTATTATGCGGCGAAACTCGGTCCGGGAATCGATGATCTCGACCTGAACCTCGAAGACTTCGCGCAACGGGTCAACGCCGACCTGGTAGGCAAGCTCGTGAATATAGCCAGTCGATGCGCCGGTTTTATCACGCGTCAACATGACGGCATGCTGGCGGCGGAGTTACCGGACCCGGATCTTTACGCAAAATTTGCAGGCGCCGCGGAAGACATCGCTGCAAATTTCGAGGACCGCGATTTCGGACGCGCAATGCGCGCGATTATGGCACTCGCCGACCAGGCCAATCAGTATATTGCCGAGCAGGCACCCTGGAAGCTCGCCAAAAACAGTGCTCAGGCGGATAAAGTGCAGGCGGTTTGCACCCAGGGCCTCAACCTGTTTCGCTGCCTGGTCGTTTACCTCCAACCGGTATTGCCAGACCTCGCCAGAAAGGTCGAGGTATTCCTGCGCACGGAGCTGGCGGCCTGGAACGACGCGCAGCGCCCACTGCTGAACCACAGGATTGAACGCTACCAGCCACTGCTCAAGCGGCTGGAAAAATCTGCTATCGAAAATATCGTCGCGGATTCAAGGCATGACATGACGGACAAGAACATGGAAAAAGCAAACGATGATAACGGCGTCGAGATCGAGCAGTTCAGGCAGATCGACCTGCGGATTGCTCGCATCGAAAAAGCGGAAACTGTTGATGGTGCTGACAAGCTACTGCGCCTGACTCTCGACCTCGGGGATAGCAAGCGCATAGTTTTTGCAGGCATCAAGGCCGCTTATACCGCCGCAGCGCTCGAGGGAAAACTGACGGTGGTTGTCGCGAACTTAAAACCCCGCAAGATGCGCTTTGGTGTTTCTGAGGGCATGGTGCTGGCGGCGGGACCAGGTGGTGAGGATATATTTCTGCTGTCGCCGGATGACGGCGCGAAGCCCGGCATGCGGGTAAGTTGAATGTGAGGTAGCGATTCGGTCATGCAGGAACTCGCCATCATTTTGATTGCCACCGTACTGGTCAATAATTTCGTCCTGGTACGTTTCCTTGGCCTTTGCCCATTCATGGGCGTGTCGCGAAAACTTGAAAGCGCAGTTGGCATGGCACTGGCGACAACCTTCGTGCTCACCCTGTCCTCTGTTTGCAGTTACCTGGTGAACGAATACCTGCTGGCTCCTTATGGCCTGGCCTACCTGCGTACTATCGCGTTTATTCTTGTTATCGCTGCCGTTGTTCAGTTCACGGAAATGGTGGTACGCAGAACCAGCCCCCTGCTGTATCAGTTGCTGGGCATATACCTGCCGTTAATCACCACCAATTGCGCAGTGCTGGGGGTTGCTTTGCTTAATGTGCAGGAAAGCCACGGCTTCCTGCAGTCCGCAGTCTATGGTTTTGGCGCCGCCGCTGGGTTTTCACTGGCCATGATTCTGTTCGCGTCCTTGCGTGAGCGGGTGGCTGCAGCCGATGTGCCGGTCCCGTTTCGCGGCGCCGCTATCGCGCTGATCACGGCGGGCCTCATGTCCCTGGCGTTTATGGGCTTCACCGGCCTGGTCAGAGTCTGACTCGTGCTCAGTGCATTGCTAATCGTGACCTTGCTGGCCATCCTGTTCGGATCGTTGCTGGGTTTTGCTGCCATTCGTTTCAAGCCCGACGACGACCCGGTGGTGCAAAGCATCGATGCCCTGCTACCGCAGACTCAATGCGGTCAGTGTGGCTATCCCGGTTGCCGACCGTACGCGAAAGCCATTGCCGCCGGCAATGCCGAGATCAACCAATGCCCTCCCGGGGGAATGCCAACGATTGAGGCGCTGGCTGACCTGCTGGGCCGCGAGGTCAAACCCCTCAACCCCGAAAACGGCCGGGAATCTGCGAGGCGCGTTGCTCTGATCGACGAAGAAACCTGTATCGGGTGCACGCTGTGCATACAGGCCTGCCCGGTCGACGCCATCGTTGGTGCTGCCAAGCAGATGCATAGCGTGATCGCAAAGGAATGCACCGGTTGTGACCTTTGCCTGCCGCCCTGCCCGGTTGATTGCATAGACATGATAGAACCGCCCCGGGACATCCATGACTGGGTCTGGCCGATGCCACGCATAGACACCGCGGTCAGCAAGACAGAGATTCCGGAATCGGCGGCGGAAACGGTTTGAAATCCAATCGGCGCATCTGGCCAATCCACGGCGGGCTGAACCTGCCGCCGCACAAGAGCGATTCGACCGCGCAAGCCATTGTGCAGGCGCCGGTGCCCCCCGAACTGGTGTTACCCCTGCACCAGCACATTGGAGAAGAAGCGAAACCTTGCGTTGAGGTGGGCGCCCACGTAAGACGCGGACAATTGCTGGCGAAAGTGACGTCCTATGTCGCCGCGCCAGTGCACGCATCAAGCTCTGGACGCGTCAGCGCAATAGAGGATCGGCCCATCCCCCACCCGTCAGGGCTGCGCGCCAGGTGCATTGTTATCGAAACGGATGGCCTTGATGAAAGCGTGCCGGGCACGGGGCTGGGTGACTTTACCGCCATCGATCCTGTGCTGCTGCGCGCAGAGTTGCGCCGCCAGGGCCTGGTCGGCCTCGGCGGAGCTGCCTTTCCCAGCGCGGTCAAACTCAATCGCTTACCGCACCACCAGGTGCGGACGCTGATTCTCAACGGCGCGGAATGTGAGCCCCATATCTCCTGTGACGACATGGTCATGCGAGAGCGCGCAGAAGATATCATTACCGGTGCGCGCATCATGATGTACATGTTGGCAGCCGAAGAATGTCTGGTGGCAATTGAAACCGATAAACCGGAAGCTATCGAAGCTATCGACACAGCGATTGCCCGTGCACAAGACTCACGCCTGGAGCTGGTGCCCGTCCCAACGGTTTATCCGGAAGGTGGAGAAAAGCAGCTTATTCAGGTACTGACCGGACGCGAAGTACCGGCCGATCATCTGAGTGCTGATGTTGGCGTCGTCTGTCACAACGTAGCAACTGCCGCCCAGGTAAAGCGCACAATAATAGATGGCGATGCGCTGACATCACGGATCGTGACCGTCACCGGCGGTGGCGTTGCCAAGCCTCGCAACCTGGACGTTCGTCTCGGCACCCCCATTAGCTGGCTGATTGCCCAATGCGGTGGGTACACCGACAAAGCAGAACGCCTGATAATGGGCGGTCCGATGATGGGCTTCACACTGGACGACGATTCGGCACCAATCGTCAAGGCGAGCAACTGTATCCTCGTGGCTGCTCACGATGAAGTGCATGCGGGTGGCGATGCAATGCCGTGCATACGTTGCGGTGAATGCGCGCGTGCTTGCCCGGTCAAGCTGCTGCCACAGCAACTCTACTGGTTTTCCTGCGCCGACGATCATGACGAGTTGCAATCTCACCATTTGTTCGATTGCATAGAATGTGGTTGCTGCGCGTACGTGTGCCCCAGCAGAATTCCGCTGGTGCAGTTCTATCGGGCGTCAAAGTCGCGCATCTGGCAACAGGAACAGGAACGCGAGCGCGCTGAACGAGCGCGTGAACGCTTCGAAGAACGCGAGCGTCGCCTGTCCGAACAGAAGCTTGCCCGCAAACAACGTCTCGCCAGGCGCAGGGCGGCATTGCACGAAAAGGGCAACGGGAACAAAGTGCAGGAAGCGGTAGAACGCGCCCGCAAGCGTCGCGCAGCAATGCGCGACGAAGAGCCCCCCGAATGAAGTTCCAACATGCACCGGCACCGCACCTGACGCCCCCGAACAGCGTTGCCCTCGTGATGCGCCAGGTCCTCATGGCACTGATACCAGCGACCATTGCTCACGTATGGTTTTTTGGCCCCGGTTTGCTGGTAAACATGCTTATTGCCTGCACGGTGGCACTGGCAAGCGAGGCCATCATGCTGCATTTGCGTGGCAGGCCGTTGCGCAAGTACCTGGGAGACTACAGCGCCGTTCTCGCTGCTGTATTGCTGGCGTTTGCTGTTCCGCCATTGACGCCATGGTGGGTCACCGCCACGGGTGTGGTATTTGCGATCGTCTTTGCCAAGCACCTCTTCGGCGGGCTGGGACACAACCCGTTCAACCCGGCTATGGCCGGTTATGTCGTCTTGCTGGTCTCGTTTCCCGCGCAAATGACAGCCTGGCTGCCACCAGCAATTGATCAAATCGCCCACGTTGATTTTAGCCTGTGGCAGACCATAGCGATCATCCTGAGCGGCGAACTGCCGGCGACTATCGGCTGGGACGCCGTGACCTCGGCGACGCCTCTGGACAGGGTCAAGACCGGTCTCGGTCTCATGCAAACGATCGGCGAGATTCGCCAGAACCCATTATTCGGAGACTTTGGCGGCCGCGGTTGGGAATGGCTGGCCAATTGGTTTGCTGTGGGCGGCTTTTGGTTGCTGTACAAGGGCGTTATACGATGGCACATCCCGGTCAGCATGATCGCAAGCCTGCTGCTGATTGCCACCGTAGCTTACATGCTGGACCCCGGCAGTCACGCCTCCCCGTTATTTCACCTGTTCAGCGGCGCCACCATGATCGGTGCATTCTTTATCGCCACTGATCCCGTATCGGCGGCCACTACCGACAAGGGCCGGCTGATTTACGGGGCCGGAATCGGCCTGCTTACATACGCGATTCGCGCCTGGGGCGGTTACCCGGACGGCGTGGCCTTTGCCGTGCTGCTCATGAACATGGCTGTGCCGCTGATAGACCGGCTTACAGTCCCGCGAGTGTACGGCCATGAATCCTGAACCCAGCCCCGGCCAGGCTGCTGTCCGGTCGTCACTGCGCGGCGCATTGCTACTCGGTATTTTTGCCCTCATCGGCGCGGGCCTGGTGGCGGTTACCTGGCAACTCACCCATGAACGTATCGCCAACAATCAGCAGATGTATCTGTTACGCAATCTGCATGAGATCCTGGCGGTCACTGAATATGACAACACGCTGCATGAAGATACGCGCCTGGTCCACGCACCGGCACTCGGCGGGGTCGATGGCATGGTCACGGTGTACCGCGCGCGCCAGGGTGGTATGCCGATTGCAGTAATCTTCGAAGCGACGGCACAGGACGGTTACGCCGGTGCCATCAAGCTGTTGGTGGGTGTCTATACCAACGGCGAGATCGCGGGCGTGCGTGTTGTAGCGCCCAGCGAAACGCCGGGTCTGGGAGACGACATCGAGCTTTCGCGATCTGACTGGGTGCTGGCATTTCAGGGCAAGTCCCTGCAGTCACCGCCGGCTGGGCAATGGGCCGTAAAGAGGGACGGTGGCGCATTCGATCAGTTTACCGGCGCAACCATCACGCCAAGGGCGGTCGTCAAGGCGGTGCGCAATGCCTTGCTATACTTCCGCGATCACCGCGACCAGTTGTTTGCACAAGGAAGCTCCGACCGTGACTGAGGCGCGCTTGAACTTCAGAACAATCGCCGGGCAGGGTCTCTGGCACAACAATCCGGGCCTGGTGCAGCTCCTTGGCCTGTGCCCGTTGCTCGCGGTCACCAACTCCGTTACCAATGGCCTCGGGCTTGGTCTCGCCACCATGCTCGTGCTGGCCGGTTCAAATTTGAGTGTCTCAGTGGTGCGGCGATGGCTGCGCCCAGAGATTCGTATCCCGGCATTTGTGCTCATCATCGCTTCGCTGGTTACCGCAGTGGAACTGCTGATGAACGCCTTTTTTCATGACCTGTTCCGGGTGCTGGGTATTTTCATTCCCCTGATCGTCACCAATTGCGCGATCATCGGGCGTGCCGAGGCCTTTGCCTCCCGCCAGCCGGTAATGCCGGCGCTGTGGGATGGGCTGATGATGGGTCTTGGGTTTCTGCTGGTTCTGGTTACGCTCGGCGGCCTGCGTGAGATTCTCGCGCAGGGCAGCTTGCTCGCGGATGCGCACATGATGCTCGGTGATACCGGCGCGAGACCAGGCATAAGGTTCTTTGATCAAGACCGGGGCTTCCTGCTGGCGGCCTTGCCCCCCGGCGCGTTCATTGGCCTTGGACTGATCATTGCCGCCAAGAACTACATCGATGCGCGACGTGCCCGTCGCCCTATGGGCGCGCAGGCTGTCGACCCCGCGCTGCGCGCAGGCAGCCCGGGGCCGGCATGAATCGGGAGAAGCGCGAGGCAATATTTGCTCGCCTCCGGCAACAAGACCCCACACCGACCACTGAACTGCGCTACCAGACACCGTTCGAACTGCTGGTGGCCGTCATACTCTCTGCCCAGGCAACAGATGTCAGTGTCAACAAAGCGACGGATCGGCTGTACAAAGTCGCCAACACGCCGCAAGACTTATTGAAGCTGGGCGCCACCGGGCTGACTCGCTACGTCAAGTCGATCGGGCTTTTTAACAGCAAGGTCAAAAATATCCTGGCGACCTGCCGGCTGCTGGTGGACCGGTTTGATGGCCAGGTGCCGGCAACTCGTGAAGAACTGGAGAGCCTTCCCGGGGTCGGACGCAAAACGGCAAATGTCGTCCTCAATACGGCATTTGGCGAACCTACTATTGCCGTCGACACCCACATATTCAGGGTTGCCAATCGCACTGGCATCGCCAAGGGCAAAACCCCCAGGGAAGTGGAAGACCGCTTGATGAGGCTGGTACCGCAGACTTACAAGAAAGACGCGCACCACTGGCTGATCCTGCATGGTCGATACGTTTGCCAGGCGCGCAGACCGCGGTGCGCAGAATGCCTGATCAGTGACCTTTGCGAATACCGCAAGAAGACAAAATAGCGACAAACTCTGCTTGCTGTAATTATAAAAAACAATAAGTTATTAGACCTATATAAAGCAACTACTCACATACCGGTGCGGCTACGCAGGGCTGCAAAGCACCGCAAGACCTGTAATAAATAGCCCTCGAACATGGTCTTAAAGAGCACATTGACACAGGCCGGTCAGACCACCGCAGACAATCGGGATAACTTGATGCAAAGAGAATTCCCCGTAAGGGGCGCAGGAATTGGGCTGCGTCGCAGCATGCTCGGCGAACTTGCCGACGGCGTGCCCGATAGCGTGTCTTTCATGGAGGTGGCGCCCGAGAACTGGATACATGTGGGCGGCAGTCTGGGCAGGAAATTCCGCGCGCTCACCGAACAGGTCCCGTTTGTCACCCACGGCTTGTCGCTGTCCATCGGCGGCCCGGCGCCACTGGACGAGCAGCTGCTGCGAGACATCAAGTCATTCCTCGACCAACATGACATCCGTGCATACACGGAACATCTGAGTTACTGCAGCGACGACGGTCATTTGTATGACCTCTTGCCGATACCGTTTACCGATGAAGCGGTCAGCTACGTGGCGGGACGCATCAAGCGCGCACAGGAAATCATCGAACGCCCGATGGCTATCGAGAATGTCTCCTACTACGCGGCACCGGGTCAGGAAATGGACGAAATCGATTTCATCAAGGCTGTCCTCGACGAGGCCGATTGCGGCCTGTTACTGGATGTCAATAACATATACGTCAACAGCATCAACCATCGCTATGATCCCGAGGCTTTTCTTCGTGCCCTGCCCGCCGAGCGAGTCGTCTACTGCCACATTGCAGGACATTACAATGAGGCACAGGATCTGCGCGTGGATACTCATGGTTCGGATGTCATCGATCCGGTCTGGTCCCTGCTCGAAACCGCATACGCATCATTTGGCGTGATGCCCACCCTGCTCGAACGCGATTTCAATATACCGCCGTTGCCGCAATTGCTCACAGAAGTAGACCATATCCGTCGCCTGCAAACTGCTGCTGCGAGCGCCCCAAAAGGGGTGGCTGTGCATGGCTGATCAGGTCAGGTTTCGCGATCTCCAGTACCGCCTGGCCGCGCATATCCGCGATCCGGAAAAACACGCCGCGCCCGCGGATATCGAGGAGCGGCGACTGGCCATTTATCGCGAGCTTTTTTTCAATAACGTGTCGGGCCTGCTCGCCGGTACTTATCCCGTGCTCTATGAAATTCTCGGCCAGTCGGTATGGCACACCTTGATAAGAGACTACTTTTCGAGGCACCAGTCCCACACGCCCTATTTCCTGGAAATTCCGCGGGACTTTCTCGAATATCTGGAAAACGATCGAACGCCGAACCAGGCGGACCCGCCATTCATGCTCGAACTCGCCCATTACGAATGGATCGAACTGGCATTGTCGGTTGACGAAGCCGAACCTGACCTCGAGGGTGTCGATCGGGACGGCGATTTAATGGAGGGAATTCCGATGGTATCGCCGCTGGTGCGGGTACTCTCTTACCGTTATCCCGTACACCGGATCGGACCTGATTATCAGCCCACCAAGCCCCCCGGCGAAGCAACCTGGCTGGTAGTTTTCAGAGATCTGCATGACAGTGTCGGCTTCCTGCATATCAACCAGGTCACGGCGCGGCTGATTGAACTGGCTCGCGATGGCGTCAGGACCGGCCGGCAAATTCTGGGCGAAATTGCGACAGAGATGGGCCACCAGCGGCCCGAGCGGGTACTCGAAGGTGGTCGGGATATTCTGAAAATGCTGCACGAAAAAGCTATCATCCTCGGCGCCGGTAAACAGATCCAAAAAGGACAACACCATGGGAAAGCTGAGTAGCGGCTGGTTTGCTGTCACTGACTTGCTCGACAAAATCGGGGAAATCCTCCCGCCTCTGGGGCTGAGACTGATTCTGGCATACGAATATTTCGATTCCGGGCTGGCGAAATTGCGCGGTGAAAACTGGTTTGGCGGGATCCAGGATAATTTTCCCTATCCCTTCAACATCATTGACCCCGAGATCAGCTGGTTGCTGGCGACCTGGACCGAACTCGCTGGCGGCGTGCTGCTGGCTGTCGGACTGTTGACCCGCTTTGTGAGTTTCTCGCTGATTATTCTCACGATCGTCGCGACACTTGCGGTGCATTGGCCGGAGAGCTGGGAGACCCTTGGCGAGTTGTGGAAGGGCTATTCGATTTCAGACAAGGGCTACGGCAATTACAAGCTGCCGCTGTTGTTCCTGCTGATGTTCCTGCCGCTGTTCTTTACCGGTCCCGGCAAACTCAGCATCGATTACCTGATCCGGCGCAGTAACCGGGGTTTCTGAGCCGCCCGCAGCGACCCCGCTTCAGACTTTCGCTTTTTTGCGGCGCGGCAGGTACAGGTCTGTAAGTGTGCCTTCGAATGCTTCAGCAGCCATGGCCACAGTTTCTGACAGGGTTGGGTGCGGATGTATGGTCATGCCGATATCGCCCGCGTCACAGCCCATCTCGATGGCCAGTGCAACTTCCGAAATGAGATCGCCGGCGTTGCTGCCGACAATTCCCGCGCCGAGCACGCGCTCGTTGGCCGGATCAAAGAGGATCTTGGTCATGCCCTCGTCCCGGCCCAGTGCCAGAGAGCGTCCGCTGGCTGCCCAGGGAAACACTGACTTCTCAAAACTAATGCCACTCGCCTTGGCTTCGTTTTCAGTCAGGCCGACCCATGCCACTTCGGGATCCGTGTAGGCAACTGAGGGAATCACGCGCGCGTCGAAAGCGCGCTTCATGCCGCTGATGACTTCGGCTGCTACTTTGCCTTCATGGGTCGCCTTGTGGGCGAGCATAGGCGGGCCGACGACATCTCCGATGGCAAAAATATGCGGCACATTTGTGCGCATCTGTTTGTCGACCGCAATGAAGCCATGCTGGTCAACATGCACACCCGCCTTATCCGCCTCGATCGTGCTGCCGTTAGGCCGACGCCCGACGGCAATAAGAACCCGGCCGTAGACCTGCTGCTCAGGCGCCTGGTCCCCTTCAAAGCTTACCTTGATTCCTTGGTCTACAGGCTCAAGTTGCGTCACACGCGTGCCCAGGTAAATGGCCTCGTAGCGCGATCGAATGCGTTTCTCCAACGGCTTGACCAGGTCACGGTCGGACTCCGGAATCAGCGTATCGGTAAGTTCAACGATGCTGACAGCCACACCCAGCGCATCGTAAACCGTCGCCATTTCGAGACCGATGATGCCGCCACCAACCACCAGCAGCCGATCGGGCAATTCGTCCAGTTCCAGTGCGCCCGTAGAGTCCATGATGCGCGGGTCCTGCGGCAGTCCGGGCAGCATCGCAGGCTCGGACCCGGCAGCAACAATGCAATGTTCGAAAGCGACGGTTTTCTCACCGTCTCCGGTCGTTACGATCAAGGTATTGGCTGACGCGAATCGCCCCAGTCCACGGACTATCCGAACCTTGCGTTTTTTTGCCAGACCTTCGAGGCCGCGGGTCAGTTGTCCCACCACCCGGTCTTTCCAGCTCCTGAGTTTGGCGGGCTCGATTTCCGGGTCGCGAAATCGAATACCGTGATCCGCCATGGCGTGAGTGTCTTCGATGACCTTTGCCGCGTGCAACAACGCCTTGGATGGAATACAACCGACGTTCAGACACACGCCACCGAGCGTCGACCAGCGTTCAATCAATATGACATCGAGACCGAGGTCGGCCGCCCTGAACGCGGCCGTGTAGCCACCTGGCCCGGCACCGAGTACCGCCACCTGGCAGCTTTCGTCGGCTTGTGGCAGAGCCGTGGGGGACGCGCCAGCTGCCTGCCCGCTGGCACCACCACCCCCGCCGATTGCAGCAGCACTCGCTGTCATCACCAGCACCACGTCGCCCTCGGAAACGCGATCTCCCTTGGTGACCTTCAACTCCAGAACCTCACCGCCTGTCGGCGCGGGCACGTCCATGGCAGCCTTGTCCGTCTCCAGCGTGATCAGCGGATCTTCTTTTTTGACCTCGTCGCCCGCTTGCACCAGGATCTCGATCACCTCGACATCCGTGAATTCGCCAATGTCCGGAATCCTTACTTCGAATCGTTCCCGGTCACTCATGGCGTGAGGTCCCGCATTTCACGCAAGACATCGCCCAGGAATGTGGTGAACCGCGCGGCCGCCGCACCATCGATAACCCGGTGGTCATAGGACAAGGACAAGGGCAGCATCAGTTTGGGCTGGAATTCTTTGCCGTCCCAGACTGGCTGCATGCGCGCCCTGGAAATTCCGAGGATAGCCACCTCGGGCGCATTGATGATGGGCGTGAAGGCCGTTCCGCCGATGCCACCCAGACTGGAGACCGTAAAACACCCTCCCTGCATGTCCGCGGCCTTCAGTTTGCCTTCGCGCGCCTTGCCGGCCAGCTGGGCCAGTTCACCGGCAATGGCCATCACGTCCTTCTTGTCGACGTCCCTGATTACCGGCACGACCAGTCCGTTGGGCGTGTCGGCGGCAAAGCCGATATGGAAATAGCGTTTCAGGATCAGGTGCTCGCCGTCCGGGTCCAGCGAGGCATTGAATTCAGGGAACTCGATCAGCGCCTGCATGCAGGCCTTGACGAAAAAGGCCAGCGGCGTCAGTTTGACACCGGCTTTCTCGGCGCGTGGCTTGAGGGCCTTTCGCGTTTTCTCAAGCTCGGTGATATCCGCCTCGTCATGCTGGGTGACATGGGGCAGATTCAACCAGCTCGCTTGTAGACGCGGGCCAGATATTTTCTTTATACGAGATAATGCCTTACGCTCTATATCTCCAAACTTTGTGAAGTCAATTTCGGGCACTTGCGGTAACGCTGCGGCGCCGCCGGGCAGCGCACCACTTAAAACCGATTTCACGAATGCCTTGACGTCGTCCGGTGTAACACGGCCTTTGACGCCGGTGCCCTTTACCTGCACAAGATCCACGCCAAGTTCGCGCGCGAAGCGCCGTACCGACGGGCTGGCATGTGCTTTGGCGAACCCTGCTTCGTCGATGGGTGGCATTTGTCCGACCGGCCCCCGGGGCGGCGTCTGGACCGAAGGCGCTGCCGGCGCAGGCGCCGGTTCAGCCGGCGTTCGACTGCCTGTCGGCGCCGGTGACGATTGCCCGGGCGCCGCTTGCATGGTCAGCACCAGGTCTCCTTCGGACACCTTGTCGCCTTGCTTTACCGCCAGCGATAACACTTTTCCGGCTGCTGGCGCGGGCACGTCCATGGCTGCTTTTTCCGTCTCGAGCGTGATGAGGCCCTGCTCAGTAGCCACCGTATCGCCGACAGCAACCAGCACGTCGATGATTTCGACGTCCTTGAAATCGCCAATGTCCGGCACATGTACCGCTATCTCCGATTCTTCCTCAGGGGCCGACGCTGCCACGGTCTTTTCCCGCGCGGGTTTTTTCCGGGACGCGTCCGCGATTGGGGCCTGGCTGCTGCTGGCCGGTCCTTTTGCATCAGACGGCTCGAGCTCCACAATTAAGGACCCCTCTGATACGCGGTCGCCTGTCTGGACTTTCACGCCCCTGACAGTGCCGCCCACCGGACTCGGCACATCCATCGCCGCTTTGTCGGTTTCCAGGGTGAGAAGCGGGTCTTCGGGACTGACCTTATCGCCGACTGCGACCAATACGTCGATAATTTCAACGTCGGCAAAGTCCCCGATGTCCGGGACCTTTACGCCGACCAGGTTCTTGTCCTTGGCTGCCAATGCGGATCCCCGGGGCGCCCTAAAGCGTTACCGGATCCGGCTTACCCGGATCGATGTCATAGCGGCGCATGGCGTCATTGACAGTCTTGGCATCTACCTTGCCGTCGTCAGACAATGATTTGAGCGCGGCAACCACAATATTGTATCGGTCAACTTCGAAGAAGCGCCTGAGCTGCTCGCGACTGTCACTGCGACCAAATCCATCGGTGCCGAGTACCGTGTAGCGGCCCGGAATCCACTGGCGAATCTGGTCAGCAAAAACTTTCATGTAGTCGGTCGCCGCTATGTATGGCCCTTCGGTATTGGCCAGACATTTTTCTACGTAGCATCGCCGGGGGCTGGCCGCGGGATGCAGAAGATTGTGGCGATCGACGCTGAGGGCATCGCGGCGCAATTCGTTAAAGCTCGTGACGCTCCAGATATCCGAGGGAATATCGAAATCGTGTTCCAGCAGTTCAGCCGCAGCAATAACCTCACGCAGAATCGTGCCCGAGCCAAATAACTGCACGCGTATCTTGCCTTTACCGCCCTTGCGAAATTGATACATGCCCTTGAGTATCCCGTCTTCAACACCCTTGGGCATCGCAGGATGCTTGTAGTTTTCGTTCATGCACGTGATGTAGTAAAAAACGTTTTCCTGCTTTTCATACATGCGCCGCATGCCGTCCTGAATGATAACCGCCAGCTCATAGCTGAAGGTCGGATCGTAGGTAACGCAATTCGGGATCGTCGCGGCCAGGATATGGCTATGTCCATCCTGATGCTGCAAACCCTCGCCCGCCAATGTCGTGCGCCCCGCCGTTCCGCCCATCAGGAAACCGCGTGCCTGCATATCGCCCGCGGCCCAGGCAAAATCGCCGATACGCTGGAATCCGAACATTGAGTAGTAGATGTAAAACGGGATCATTGGCGTCGCGTAATTCGTATAGGCTGTACCCGCCGCAATCCACGAGCAAAACGCACCGGCTTCGTTGATTCCCTCTTCCAGAATCTGGCCTTGCTTGTCTTCACGGTAGTACATCAGCTGGTCGGCATCCTGAGGCGTGTATAGCTGGCCTTTGGAAGAATAAATTCCAACCTGCCGAAACATGCCTTCCATGCCAAATGTACGCGCCTCGTCAGGTACTATCGGCACGATATGCTTGCCCAGCGCTTTATCGCGCAGCAAGGCAGTGATTATTCGCACGAATGCCATGGTCGTTGAGATTTCTCTCTCGCCAGTACTTTCAAGTTGCGCTTTGAAGGCCGCCAGTGCAGGCGCCGTTAGCTTGCTCGACCTGGTACTGCGTGCCGGCAGGAAGCCGCCGAGACGCTGGCGGCGATCCAGCAGGTACTGCATTTCCTCGCTGTCCTTGGCAGGCTTGTAAAACGGCAGCTTGTCAATTTCCTTGTCTGAAATCGGAATGTTGAAGCGATCGCGAAAATACTTCAGGTGCTCGGAATCCAGCTTCTTCTGCTGATGGGTGATGTTCTGGCCTTCACCAGCGGCGCCCATGCCGAAGCCCTTGACTGTCTTGGCCAGAATTACCGTCGGTCTGCCTGCATGGCTGGTCGCCGCGCGATACGCGGAGTGCACCTTGCGTGGATCATGGCCGCCGCGGTTCAGCCGCCAGATCTCGTCGTCGGACATGTTGGCGACCATGGCCGCCAGCTCCGGATACTTGCCAAAGAAATGCTCGCGAGTATAGGCGCCGCCCTTGGATTTGTAGTTCTGGTACTCGCCGTCCACGCACTCATTCATGCGTTGGCGCAGCAGGCCTTTGGTGTCACGCGCCAGCAGGGGATCCCAGCGCGAGCCCCACAGGACCTTGATGACATTCCAGCCCGCACCCTGGAAGGTGGCTTCGAGTTCCTGGATGATCTTACCGTTGCCGCGCACGGGGCCGTCCAGTCTCTGCAGGTTGCAGTTGATGACAAAAATCAGGTTATCGAGCCGCTCGCGCACAGGCAGGGTAATCGCGCCGAGGGATTCCGGTTCATCCATTTCGCCATCGCCCAGGAAACACCAGACTTTCCGGTCGCTGGCCGGCACAATTTCACGATGCTCCATGTAGCGCTGAAAACGAGCCTGGTAGATGGCCATCATCGGGCCAAGCCCCATGGACACGGTGGGGAATTGCCAGAATTCGGGCATCAACCAGGGATGCGGATAAGAAGACAAACCATCGCGTGCCACTTCCTGCCGGAAGCCGCGGAGCTTGTCCTCGTCCAGTCGCCCTTCGAGAAACGCGCGGGCGTATATACCCGGCGACGAATGGCCCTGGATGAAGATCATGTCTCCCGGATGATCCTTGCCGGCAGCCCTCCAAAAATGATTAAAGCCTACTTCGTATAGCGTGGCCGATGACGCATAGGTGGCAATGTGACCTCCGTATTCAGAACTCTTGCGGTTGGCATGCACGACCATGGCCATCGCATTCCAGCGGATAAACGCCTCGATGCGCCTTTCCAGCGCACGGTCCCCCGGGTATTCAGCTTCCTGACCCGCCGCTATGGTGTTGAGATAGGCGGTGTTGGGGCTATAAGGCAGGTAAGCACCCGAACGCCGGCTGTGATCGATTATCCTGTCAATCAGGAAATGGGCCCGCTCCGCGCCATGCACGCTGAGGACGGAGTCGATAGATTCCAGCCACTCCCTGGTCTCTTCCGGGTCTATATCGTTTCGCTTAGAATTTTCCGCCATTGGAAATGACCTGGTTCCTGGAGCTATGCGTTGCTTTTTAAAGTGATTTCCGCATCGCCTGCTGCTACGATGTCCCGCTCCGAGCCGCGGGCACACGTGACAGGGCAAGCGCACAATGATCTAGGTTTGATCCTGTGAGGTCAAGGCAAGCGAACCTGCATAATCCCCCGGAAATAATGAAAATTAAGCCTGTTACGCCGCCACGCGGGGGCACCATTGACCATGCCTGAAAACCTGACGATTCAGCGGCCGGACGATTGGCACCTGCACCTGCGGGACGATTCAATGTTGCAAACAGTGCTGCCCAGCACCGTGCAGCATTTTGCCCGCGCGATCGTCATGCCTAACTTGACACCGCCAGTCACCAGCCTCGAGGCCGCGCGGGCGTATCGCAAAAGAATAATTGCCGCGTTGCCCCGCAACAGTTCCTTTCAACCTCTGATGACCCTGTACCTGACCGAGCAAATCACAGGCAAGGAGGTGCAGAAAGCCCGGGAGTCAGGCGACGTATTTGGCATCAAGCTTTATCCGGCTGGTGCCACAACGCATTCGGACGCTGGCGTGCTTGATATCGAAAACGTATATCCGGTTCTGCAGGCAATGGCCGAGTGCGACATGCCCCTGCTGGTACATGCCGAAGTCGCAGATCCCGATGTCGACATCTTCGACCGGGAAGCCCGATTCATAGACCAGGTGCTTGAGCCGCTGACGAATCGATTCGACAATCTCAGAGTGGTTCTTGAACATGTAAGCACTCGTCATGGCGTAGAGTTTGTGCGCAGCAGGGAACGCCATGTGGCGGCCACAATCACGCCGCAACATCTGTATATGAATCGCAACGCCATACTGGCCGGCGGGATTCGTCCGCACAATTATTGCCTGCCGGTTCTGAAACGCGAATCGGATCGCGAAGCACTGGTCGCAGCTGCGACTTCGGGCGATACCCGGTTTTTTATCGGCACCGACAGCGCGCCGCATACACGCAGTGCCAAGGAGAATGCCTGTGGTTGCGCGGGCACATTCAACGCGCCCGCGGCCCTCAGCATTTATGCACAGGTTTTCGAACACGCCAATGCCCTCGACAAGCTGGAAAACTTTCTGAGCATCCACGGACCGAACTTTTATGGCTTGCCCGTAAATACCGGAACCCTGGCGCTGGAAAGATTACCCACACAGGTGCCCATGTCGATCGGCGAGAACAAGAATATCGTCACACCATGGCTGGCCGGCCAAACACTGCAGTGGCGGGTAAGGGATTCATGAGCACGTCAGAGGCAGCGGCATACCTGCCCATGGAGAAACGCTTCCGCGGATTCCTGCCCGTCGTTGTCGACGTGGAGACCGGTGGGTTTAACGCGGACACTGATGCACTGTTGGAAGTCGCGGCAGTACTCTTGCGCATGCGCGAAGATGGTGACCTGGAACCGGGCGAGACTTATCGTTTTCATGTGCAGCCATTCGCCGGCGCGAACCTGGAACCCGCGTCCCTCGAAGTAAATGGTATCGACCCGAACCATCCGCTGCGGCTGGCGCTGGACGAGGAAGAGGCGCTGAGCAAGATTTTTAAGCCCATTCGGGTGGCGGTCAAAGAGAATAAATGCAATCGGGCCATACTGGTCGGCCACAACAGTTTCTTTGACCTCAGTTTCATTAACGCGGCCGTCGCGCGAACCGGCATCAAGCGCAATCCATTTCACCCGTTCAGCAGCTTTGATACCGCCACGCTCGGCGGTGTCGCCCTTGGCCAGACCGTACTGTCGCGCGCGCTGGAAGCAGCTGCGATCGAATGGGACAGCAGGGAAGCACATTCCGCCGCGTACGACGCTCAGAAAACGGCGGAACTATTTTGTCTGATCGTGAACCGCTTCAGGTCGGCCTTCGACAAAGACTAAAGCAATTCAGCCGGCTGCTGACTGATGCTCAACTCGGGTTTTCTGTGGTCGCCGCCAACAGCGTTTTGAGTTCCCCTGACCGGTACATCTCCAGCAGAATGTCGCAGCCGCCCACCAGCTCACCGTTAACATATAGCTGCGGGTAAGTGGGCCAGTTGGAAAACTTCTTGAGGCCTTCGCGCAACTCCGGATCTTCCAGAATGTTCTCGGTGGAAAATTCCGTGCCGCACGCGCGCAGCGCCGCCACGGCCTGCGCGGAAAAACCGCATTGCGGAAAATCGGGAGAACCCTTCATGTAAAGGATGACAGGGTGCTCACCGAGCTGTTTCTTGATTCTCTCGTTAATGTCCACTTAAACGCCTCGCAATTGCCTGATTAACTCTTCTACATACCGCCGGCTATTTTGAGCCGGTTATGAATACCGCGAACACCTTTGATGCCCGCGGTCAGGGTCTCAGCCTGGGCGCGAGCAGTGTAATTGGCCACGCTGCCATCCAGGGTCACAACGCCATTATTGGTCGCTACTTCGATATTTGCGGCAGCAAGCAACCGGTCTGCACGCAACTCCGTTCGTACAGCCTCGCTTATCTTCTGGTCCGCGCTTTGTGCTGCTTCGGACCGCGAACTCTGCGGATAGTCACTGCCGCTGCCCGCTCCGCCAACCACCAGGGCTGCACAGCCACTGGCTATGAGCATCATGGACGTCAACAGAATGACGGCTGCAAGCCCCCCGGCATTACCCGGTGACGGCGTCTGTTCGACACCCGCAGCTGTCGAAAGGTATCTTTTGTCAGCCTGCTTCATAACATGCACCTAGCTGTCACTCCCGCCAGAACCCCGGCCCGCCAATTCAGCGACGACCTGCCACTGGGCCCTGGCGTCCAGCTCTTCCCAGCCGTCTATTTCGTCCAAAGTCCGGCGGCAACCCAGGCACCGGTCTTCGTCGCTTAAAGTGCATACGCCAATACACGGCGAGTCAGGTTTGTCCATCTAAGTTTTTCTCAGTACCGATAATACAGGCATGCCTATGACCGCCAATCAGGCAGCATAGTTCCTGGCCACGAAATCCCAGTTTACAAGTTGCCAGAATGCATTGATGTACTCCGCTCGGGCATTGCGATAATCGACGTAATAGGCGTGCTCCCAGACGTCACAGCACAACAGCGGCACATCGCCGGAGGCAACGGGACAACCTGCGTTGCCGGTCTGCGCAATTGCCAGGACTCCGTCCGGCTTGCGCACCAGCCAGGTCCAGCCCGACCCGAACAGGCCCCGGGCCTGCGCACTGAATTGTGCCCGAAATTCATCCAGCGACCCGAAATCTCCTGTTATGGCCCGGGCCAGTTCGCCGTCAGGATCGCCGCCGCCACCAGGACGCATGCACTGCCAGTAAAAAGTGTGGTTGAAAACTTGCGCCGCGAAATTGAAGATGCCGCCCGAAGCCTTGCGAATTGTGGCTTCCAGTGTCATAGCCTCAAACTCCGTACCGGGAATCAGGTCGTTGAGCTTGTTCACATAGCCCGCGTGATGCTTGCCGTGATGATACTCCAGCGTCTCTCTGGAAATATGTGGCTCCAGCGCGCCGATATCATAGGGTAACGGCGGCAATTCGTGTGCCATCACCGACTCCTTATTTATTGCCTGGAAACCCGGGCCAGCAGGGCTGCACACCACGGCCACCGGGAGGATTGGCATTGTAGCAGATGGCCGGGTTGACCCATTGGCAACGGGTATAATTGCGGCTCACCCATCAACCCGGGCAACACCAGATGATTTCGGATGCGCTGCTGACCCATATAAGGCGACATGTGGCCGCGGCCCTCGCCGAGGATATCGGCAGCGGCGATATTACGGCAGCCCTGATCGATCCGGCTCGACGGGTCACCGCGAGCGTCATCAGTCGCGAAAAGGCGGTGTTCTGCGGGCGGGCCTGGGTGGACGAGGTATTCCGGCAGCTTGACGAGGGTATTATGATCGACTGGCATTGTGCAGACGGCAACGCCATTGCCGCTGACCAGACGGTCTGCAAGATTTCCGGCCTTGCACGGGCGGTGTTAAGCGGTGAGCGCACGGCCCTCAACTACATGCAATGTCTGAGCGGCACAGCAACCCTGGCCCGCAGCTATGCCGAGGCCGTGGCCGGCACTTCGTGCCGGATTCTCGACACACGCAAAACACTGCCCGGTATGCGCCTCGCGCAAAAATATGCCGTGCGCTGTGGCGGCTGCCACAATCACCGCACCGGCCTCTATGACGGCATTCTTATCAAGGAAAACCATGTTATGTCGGTTGGCTCCCTGGCCGCCGCCGTTGCCGCGGCCCGCGAGCTTGGCAGCGACCTGCCGGTCGAAACAGAAGTCGAAAATCTGAGCGAACTGCAGGCGGCGCTGGCCGCAGGCGCCGACATCGTCATGCTGGATAACTTCAGCCTCAAAGACATGCGCAAAGCAGTCGAGATTACTGCAGGTCGCGCCAGGCTCGAGGCTTCCGGTAACATGGCGCTCGATCGTATAAGTGAGGTAGCCGGGACCGGCGTGGATTTCATCTCGGTCGGCGCACTGACAAAAAATCTACGCGCGATCGACCTGTCTATGCGGGTTGAGTTAGCACCCGGCGAGACCGGCTGATCAGGCAACCGCCCTGAGAATATGCTCGGGTTCTGAGACACCAAATCCCTGGGCATAGTCGATGCCCATGCGGGTAAGCATATTTATGATCTCTACGTTTTCGGCAAACTCAGCGATCGTTCGTTTGCCTGTCAGGTGACCGATTTCATTGATCGACCGAACCATTTCACGATCGATAGGATCATGCAAAATTTCTTTCACGAAACTGCCGTCAATTTTCAGGAAATCCACCGGGAAATGTTTCAGATAGCCGAACGATGACAAGCCAGTACCGAAATCATCAAGTGCAAACAGGCAACCCAGACCTTTCAGTGCCTGGATAAACCGATTGGCCTGGCTATAACTCGCGATCGCGGCGGTCTCGGTAATCTCGAAACAGATTTTGCTTGGGTCCAGCCCGGTATTCTTGAATTGTTCGACCACGAACGGCAGAAACTTTTCGTCTCCGAGGCTTTGCCCCGACAGGTTGATCGAACAAAG